>NZ_WBKL01000117.1:0-40293 GCF_015714705.1 Nostoc sp. NZL
GAAGAAGCAGGGGGCAGGGGGCAAGGGGGAGAATAAAAAACTACCTCTTTCCCCTCTGCTCCCTGCTCCCTGCTCCTCTGCCTCTTCCCAATGCCCAATGCCTCATGATCAATGACATAATAATGCAGCGAATAGATGGCTCCATCACTCATAATTAAGTTGATTGTCCACCAAAATATCGTATGAGCGATCTGGAGCAGTACTATAGAGTTTTGGAATTAGAGCCTGGGGCAACACTTGACGAAGTGAACCAGGCTTACAAAGATTTAGTCTTTGTTTGGCATCCCGATCGCATTCCCAAAGACAATCTCCGTTTACAGCAGAAAGCACAAGACAAGCTGAAAGCCATAAATGAAGCTCGTGAAAAATTGCGCTCTCTAAAAACCAAACATCAAACCACATATCACTCACCGCCACCTCAACAGGAAAAACCATCTCAAACAACCCAGAAACCACCAAAGCAAAACTCAGACTTGAGTGGCAAAGACTACAGTCGGGCAAATTTGAGCAATAAAGACTTATCTGGCAGAAATCTGAGTTATGCCAATTTGAGCGGTGCTAATCTCAGCGATACTTTTATGCACAAAGTCAACCTCAGAGGTGCGAATTTGTCTGAAGCAAATTTATTTCGAGCAAACCTACTTTTAGCCGATCTCAGGGAGGCAAATTTACGCGCTGCTAATTTGATTGGAGCGGATCTCAGTGGGGCCGACTTGCGAGGAGCCGACTTAACGGGAGCGCGGATTCGCTCTGGTGAGCGCCTTCTGGTTAAACTAGTTGGTACTAACTTAGCAGGGGCAATTATGCCTGATGGTTCAATTTTTCAATAGCTGAGGCTGTGCTATGCCACAGCTATTGGTAAATTACTCAAATGAACCAGCACTCAAGCATACAGGATTTACGTACTCAGCTCCCCCAACCCCATTAAAAAGGAGGGCAAAACCTCTCAAAGTCCTCCTTTTTAAGGAGGATAGAAAACATTTTGATACCGACAATAAGACTTTTAAAACATCCTCTAAGAAAGTTAGAAGTTGTAATTTTTACCGTAATTACTGTCATAACAATGAGTGTCATTAGAAGATACCCTAAAGCATCTACCGCCTGGACTTCACGACTGGAATAAAGTTTATTAAACCCCAGAAAATGATAGAAGTAATGGAAAAGACTATTTTTGGATATTTTGAAATTAAAGTATTTGACGGCTGAAATTAACTTTAAAACATTAAAAAATATTCTACTTAAGAGTTTAAAAAATCAAAAAAAGTGAGAAAATAGAATTATTTGAAATTAAAATCAATAATACTTCTGCCTGTTACTTTATAAAGCGTTTAAGTTACACCCGCAGGGGCACGGCATTGCCGTGCCCCTACACCTCGTGATGTAATGTTGTATCGCATCTGAATGGGAACCGCTATATGATATAAAATTTTTTCTTGAGATTATGATCATTTTTTTACTTTAAAAAATAAGTAAACAGTAAGAATTAGAAGTATTTTTTATTCTCAGAGAGTAAATTGTATTGTACATCACATTTAAACTTAATAATCTAAAATTAATATACACTTCATTTTATAGATGTATACTTTCAAAAATTTTAGATATAAGAATATATATCTTAATTATTGCTTAATTTAAATTGATCCAATAAGGATAAGAAACATGAAATATCAGATAGAATGCAATACTGGCAAAAGTAGGCAAGTATGTTTAATTTGCCAGCAAAACTTTCAGACGCACGAAGCCAGATTAATTATATGTAATGACCAAGGCGAGGGTTATGGAGATATATGCTATCAATGTATAGCTAAAGGCGGTAATTGGATTCAATTACAACTCCACAACTTCAGTCATAAAATACTAGCTTTAAAAGGAATGATAGCATCTTAAAAAATGGTCAAAACTGTTTCAGGCTATGTTAGTCGCTTTGGCTTAGTAGTTTATAAGAGAATAGCGTACCTGAGGCAGCAGAATGAGTCTCCAGTTATACCAGCAACTGCACCTGCGATCGCAAAATAAGTTGATTGATAACGCAGCGCGCTTTCAGATTCCCCAATAGACAAATAAACAACTTAGTAGCATCTAAATATTTAACCTACTCGTGAATTAGAGTCTAATACTGGGGTTATAGATGGAGGCACTAATACAATTACGAAGGAGGAAAATATGATTACTAAAGACACAATACGTGCATTAGGAGTATTTGCTAATTCTCAAGGGATAGAGCAGGCAATTAATGAATTGAAAACTGCAAACTTTCCTATAGAGAAAGTTTCTGTCATTGCTAAAGATGTAGAGCAAGGTGATCGCGTAGGCGAAGCACACATGAGCGATGGGCTACGCCCCACCTTCGGTGATCGCATCGGCGATCAAGATGTCAATACAACTGGAGCAGTAGGAGAGACGCTAACAGCAACTACTTGGGGTAGCATGTTACTTGGTTTGAGTAGTCTGGCACTTCCCGGTTTAGGAGCCGTACTCGCAGCAGGTTCTGTGGGTGTAGCATTAGTTAGCAGTGTGGCAGGTGTTGCTGTGGGAGCCGCAGCAAATCAGAATTTGTTAAAGGCACTAGGTGATTTGGGCATACCTGAAGACAGAGCCAGAGTTTATAGCGATCGCCTCCAGCAGAGTTATTATTTGCTCATCCTAGAAGGCTCAGAAGAAGAAATTCATCGCGTTGAACCGATATTACGCGATCGCGGTATTGAATATTGGGGCGTTTATGATTCCTAGCATACTTAGGGGGTTGAAAAGTCGTAAAGTATACTAAAAACCCCGCTTCCAAACCTCTCCCCGAAACGGAGAGAGGCTTTGATGCTAATAAAAATACTTTTCAAACATCCACTTAAAACGGTGGGGTGGAGTGCATTAGTGTTTTGTTAAAATAAAACATTTTTCACAGGTAGGAACCGCAGATAAAATGGTTTTAGATATGGGGATAAGTAGACAACAGCTTTAATATGTACTCTAGAATACATAATTGTTTAATATAATATCCTTTATTTAGGTAGACGACTATACTATTATTTACTACTAAAGATTGATTTATTGGTAAAGAAGCTATTGTAAATTAATGTTAAATATGAATAAATTCCTTCTTTAAATACACTAGTTTTTACAAAATAAATTATTCAATGAAAAGCGATTTTAAAAAATATTAAGATAAGATTTTATTTCAAAACTTACCTACATTTATTTCATTATTTTCAATTTTGAATTTCCCAAAGTGATGAGAAATATGGACTGAAGTTCCCATCTTGGCAGTGAACAAGCTTTTAGACAAACTCAAAATGAAAATTTACGATTCTGTCAAATTTGACTTTGCCATTGTATGGAGAGTTAGCGATCGCTTGGAGCAAAACACCTTTGGGCGCAAAGCAAAGGGCTTGGTCACGGGCGGCGTTGCTTTTTGCTAATCCCTTGCAAGTTCCCAACGCATGGCTAGCAGAACAAGAGCGGCTGGGGCTTGTTCCAGGCTTCCTAGAAGCGAATTTATCTATACTGCGTTCTCAAATATCTGTATTAGGACAAAAGCAGATAATACTCGACTACTTACCAAAGCTAGAAATGCCGACCCTGGTTGTATGGGGTATTAATGACTTAGTTTTACCAAATTACCAAGCTCAAGATGCAGTCAGCCGTCTAAAGCAAGGACACCTAGCTTTAATACCCAATTGTGGCCACTTACCCCAAGTCGAGCGTCCCGAATTATTTACCGACGCATTGAACCAGTTTCTTGCTTATCACCTTTGACTAGGGGCTGGGAACAGAAGAAGGGAACAGAGTACAGGTTAGAGGGGACAGATTATTCCCTATCACCTGTTACCTATAAACTCTTCCCTAATACCCAATCCCCAATCTCCAGTACCCAATACCTTTTAAGGAGTAACACTAATGAAATTAAAGCCAATCAATCAGCAAGTCGTTTCCGTCGTTGGAGCCTCCAGTGGTATCGGACGGATCACAGCTCTTGAGTTTGCTAGACGCGGAGCAAAAGTGGTAGTCTCGGCTCGTGGTGAGTCGAAGCTAAAGTCTTTAGTGGAGGAGATTCGCGGCTTTGGCGGCGAGGCAACTTATTGCATAGCTGATGTGGAAGTATTTGACCAAGTTAAGGCGATCGCAGATAAAACTGTGGAAGTCTACGGGCGACTCGATACATGGGTACATGTCCCCGCTATCGGCATCTTTGCCACTTTCGACAATACAACACCAGAAGAGTTTAAGCATGTCATTGATGTTGATCTCATGGGACAGGTGTATGGTGCAATGGCGGCCCTACCCCATCTGAAGCGTGAGGGACGGGGGGCATTGATCCATGTCTCTTCAATGGAAGGTACGCGATCGCTCCCCTACCAAAGTGCTTACTCGGCAGCCAAGCACGGGGTCGAGGGCTTTATCGAAGCGATGCGCGTTGAGTTGCAACATGAAAAATGGCCTATCAGTGTTACAAGTGTGAAGCCAGCAGTTATCAATACTCCCTTCTGGAACAATGGCCGGACGAAATTAGGTGTAAAGCCTGCCGGGATACCACCTTACTACGAGCCTAAACTTGTAGCTGATGCTATCCTCTACGTAGCCGAACATCCAACTCGTGACTACTTGGTTGGGGATGTAGCTAAAATATTAGATTTGGTACAGCGCATCTCACCACCCTTAGTAGATTCACTGCTACTGCTCATCGGCTTCAAGTTACAGCATAGTTCCGAGCCGAAGTCTGAAGATGCATCAAACAATTTTTACCAACCAGTTGCTGAAGACGACAGAGTTAATGGAGACTACGGTAACTTGGTTATACCTAGTGTTTCCGACTGGCTAGAAAAAAATCCGGTTCTTCAGTGGGGTGCGATCGCTGGTGCAGCAGCATTAGCGTTGCTAGCAGTTCAAGTATTGAAAGAGCCAGGATAAATGCAGCAGATTCCCTTAAGAAGGCTTTCTTCTAATTCCCTCCTTTTTAAGGAGGGTTAGGGAGGATCAAGCTTTAGCAGAACGAAGTACACTAATAAAGTTTTGGGCATAATTCTGCGTTGAAAAATCGAGGGCGCGTTGTCTGGCAGCTACTCCGGCACTCTGGGCAAATTCTTGCTCATCAAGATAACGGAGAATTGCGATCGCTAATTTCTCTGCATCACCGTAAGGTGTTAATAGTCCATTCATCCCATCGGTAATAATCTCCGTTGGGCCGCCTGCATCACCAGCAATCACAGGTTTACCTAGCGCCATCGCCTCAATAATCACAATTCCAAACGGCTCTTTATCTGATGCATGGACAAATACATCCATCGCCTGCACCCACTCTGGAATGTTACGCTGTAGCCCAGCCATAATTACTTGGTCTTTCAAACCCAAGGCTGCAATTTCCGCTTTTAAGAATTCCTCATAATCCGGTTCTAAATCGTGCTTACCGCCAACCACCACACAATGAGCATCAGGATACTTCTGTAAAATTTTGGGCATTGCTTGCACCAATACGTGCATTCCCTTCCATCGTTGCAATCGCCCAACAATTCCAATCAACGGCCCGTGTAAAGGTAAGCCCAGTTTTCGCCGTGCTTCTTCAGGAGTTGGTAAAGCATTAGGCTCAAATCGGTCTAGTGCGACACCAGGATAAACCAAAGGTGTTGGTCTGTGAGGCCAAATCTCTGCCTGTGCTTGCTTGCCATCTTGGGAGAGAGTGATAATCGCACGGGCTGGGATTAAAGTAGCGATTCGCACCAACCAAGTCTTATCACTAGGCACTTCTAGCTGATACCACACAGCAGGTAACCCCGCCAGCATTGCCGCCAAACCTCCAGATATATGCGTGATCCACATCCAATTGACAATTATATCTGCACGTTCGCGGCGAGCGATCGCAGCTATCCGAAAAACGGCGGCAATAAAACGGTGGATTTGGCGTAAACGTCCACTTTCCACAACTCGCGCATCAATACCAAGAGACTTTACTTGTTCGACCATCGGGCCGTCTTCTAAAAATATCACCAGCCACTCGACACCAGCATTACGTCCCTGTTGCACCAAATCCCAAAGCATCATTTCACCGCCACCTCGTTGCTCGGCTAGTGGCATTACAATAATTGCTTTCATAATCTATATCAGTCCTATTTAAGTCGTAAGATTTTGTTTTTTAACTAAGTACAAAAAATAAGTTGCATCCAGTCAAATATTTTCCTATTGATTCATAATTAGTAATTCTTTTGATGTTGGTAGTACTTATGTCCTGCCATAGCCATAGCTAAAAATCCCCAAAGAATCATCCCTGCCACACTTAACATGCCACTACCGATAATTAACTGTGCAGCAGAACTTATACCAATAGCACGGGCAGCACTGATAAAACTATCGAAACGACCTTCACTATAACTGCTGACACTAATAATTAAAAAAATTAATCCACCCATATAAAAGATGGCTCCAAACCAACCAAGGGTGAAAAACATATCTAAAATGCCACTATCAATCACCACTACTTCAATTTGACCAGTTTTTTCGTTGACTTTCCAAATATTTCCTAACCCGTTACCTAAAGCATTAGAAAGGGCTAAACCAAGGTTTTTGTCGTAACTCCCCGATCTATCTTTAAAGCTGCCGTCGTCTTCAAGACTGGACAAGGTTTCCAAACGCGTTGCTATAACCCCAGCAATTGGCTCGATAGTTGTCAATGGCACAACACAAATTGCCATCACTAAAATTATGGTGATTAAGCGCATTTGAATCCGGGTTTTGACTGAACCCATGATCATAATTACTCCCAATAACCAGCCTCCCCAATTAGTCCGTGCTTGTGTGAGCAAAAAGGACAAGTAACCAACAGTTGAAGCAGGAAAAATTAAGTTTCCTGAGCTAGTAAATAACAATAACAAGCCAGCCTGCATGACGGAGCCAAAGGGGCCGACTGAGTGCAATGTACTCCAGACGCGCATCCCGAAAGGCACAGGGTTTCCAGAACTGGTGAATAGTTTTGATTCTATGAGCCAATATCTATCCCACTCAGGAGCCACGACGAATTGATATACGCCATAAGTTCCTAAAATTAACACACACCAGAGAAATGTTCGCTGAATGTTCTGGCGATAGCTGGGATAATCCCGCCAGTTTATAAATAAGTGAAAAGCGAAGATAATCGGACTGAGCCAATCCAGCAGTCCACGGGCTACAGGGATCGGTGGGTTATAAATTAGACCGATTAGAAAGCCATAGAAGACTCCGATAAAGGCCAAAACAAACGGCAAGCCCCCTTGACGTGAGGCGCGGGGAAAGTGTCGTAAGAAAGTTGCGATGGTTACAAACACCACCAAATATGGTGCTATGAGCATCTGACGGGTAGGATCCCAGCCCACCCGATAGTCAACCAAGCGGGTAGCTAAGGGCGTGAGAAACCAAATCCACCAGGTAAAGCTGATGTAGAGAATGGGATGACGCAAGTATAAAAATATGGCTACTACTAAAGCTATTACCGGATAAATTAGGCGCAATGCGGCAGTAGCACCAGCAAAATAGCAAACTACAGTCAGTAATACAAAGCCTGCGATCGCCATCCAACCCTGTGGCGATCGCTCCTCAGGAGAATAGTTTTCTTCTAAAAAACTATTGAAAAGTATCTGTCTAGAATTCATTCAATTTTAAATTTTGGATTTACCAAAGGTTTGTAGTAAGCACTTTAGTGCTTAGAAAATAAGGACTAAAGTCCTTACCACGAACTTGTTTCCCCATCAATTTCAACTTGACAGACAAATAGAGCTAAGAAGAAATTGAATTCATTTTTAATTACGAATTACGAATTACGAATTACGAATTCTTTATATCCTTGCCACCGCCCCCGCCAGGATGCCAGCAATTTTTTCCCTGCCAACTGCCCTTGGCTAGGTATAAATCTCAACCATTGGACGAAACCTAAACTATCGCATGTACCCACGAATACTGCCCAGAACAAAAATACAATCCGGCGGATAAATGGCAAATGCTCTAATAAAACTAAGGTTTCATTATGGACTAAATTAATAAAGGCAATTTCATTAAAGTTATTTCGCTGATCTTCATCAAAACGTTGTGCTGGATAGTGATCTACAGCAACGTTAGGATCATAAATTATCTTCCAACCAGCCCGTTTTAATGTCAGAGTGAATGCCATTTCAAAATGTACTTGCGCTCCAGTACCACGCATTCGCTCGTCAAAGCGCAATTGCCCGATTGCTTGGGTACGAAAACTCATGTTTACGCCCTTGAGAATATCCACTTCACGGGGTTCTCCCACTCCCAGGTGATGGTTGCCAATCACTCGCCCAAACCATTGCAACTGTCCCACTACTGGGCGGGATTCGTCTTCTAATTTGCTGCCGTGGTATATCCAATCACGCCCGCCAAGGCCACCGAGGCGACTATCACAGGTAAAGTAAGCGGCGATACGCTCTAACCAGTCTGGGTGGGGTGCAGCATCATCATCAGTAATGGAAACAATATCGCCTTCCACTGCTGCCAATCCGGCGTTGAGGGCTGCTACTACGCCCGGTTGTGTCACTTTCACGGTATGCAGTGGCAAGTTATGGACGTTTAATTGCGCCAAGAATTGCCAAGTTTCTGCATCCGTATCGCGGACAACAACTATCACCTGATCAACGGGTTTAGTTTGCTCCTGTAGCGCCAAAAGGCAGCGTGATAGGTCTTGTGGACGGCGATAAGTTGGTATGAGAACCGTGTTCCGCATTCTTGCTTAACTCCTCGAATAGATCCACATAAGTTTGTGCCATAGTAGTCCAGCTATGTTGTTCTGCCACAAAGCGAGCGGCTTTGCCCATTTGCTGTGTGAGGGTGCGATCGCTCACCAATGACATCAGGGCCACAGCTAAAGCATCAATATCATCTGAGTCGGGTAAGACGATGCCACATTCTGGTGTCACCAACTCACCGCCCCCAGTGGCTGTGGCAGTAATTACTGGCAGTCCTGAAGAAAGTGCTTCTAACAATACGAGGCTGCAAGCTTCGTATCGGGAAGGAAAAACAAATAAATCTACTGCTTGCATAATTTCGGGGATATCACGGCGAAATCCCACAAAATGAACGCGATCGCTTAACCCTAATGATGCTGCTAATTCTGGGAAGGGGCTACCTTGGGTATGTCCCACCACCACCAAATGTAAATCAGGAACTTTCGCCAAGGCGTGCAGCACTGTATCTAAATTCTTTCTAGGTGTGCGGATATCTCCGGCGAACAGTGCTAGGGTGACATTCTCCGGTAAACCTAACTTTTGGCGATTGCTTGGGCCAGGGGCAAATTCTTCTAAGTCAACGCCATTGATAATTACGCGAATATTAGAACGCGGCACACCAATATTAACTAATTCCTGCGCTACTTTTTCTGATACAGCTACGACAACCTGGGCTTTTTGGAAAGCCTGTTTTTCCCAACGGGCATTAAAAGCCGTAAACAGCCATTGATAGAAACCATATAAATCCCGGCGGTTACGGGAAATATGAACAGGCGATCGCAACCATGAACTGTGGACAAAATGTACAGCATTCACATCAGCCGCAGCCAGATTAATTGCTCCATTGACTTTTACTAAATCAATCTCAGAGCGATGTTTCTGCAACCAATCTGCACTTTTTTGGGCAAATATGAAATTACGAACAAATTCTGTGGGATAGCCTTTGACTGGGATTTTAATCCAATTAACTTGGCTATTTTCTTCTAGTTCTGGTGCGACTTCACTAGCTAATAATGTCAGTTGATGACCACGACGAATTGCTTCTTGAGCAACTTCGTAGTTTACCCGCCCCTGACCATCACCTTTTTTGATTTTATGAGTAACAATACAAAGTTTCACACTCTACCTTCCTTAAAAATAGACCTATTGCATAAATATTTTCTTGTCTCACGCAGAGACGCAGAGTAGAATCTTGTTCTGACTCTCTTTGCGTCCTTCCTACGTTCCCTGCGGGACGCTTACGCTTGACCTAGGAGTATGCAGTTCGTTAAAAAAGTAATTTTCCCAACTCAAGCAAGACTCAATACGGTTGTAAGGTTTTGCCCCCAAAAATCCCCCCAACCCCCTTTTTAAGCCTTGCTCTAATTCTCTCTTTTTTAAGGAGAGTTAGAGAGGATCATTATTTCGATATTTTCATTAACTTACTTGCTAAAAGTTGTGGAGTAAAACTAAGACTTAGTGCAGCTATAGTTCGCACATTAAATTTTTGTTTATTCAGCGCCTGCCAAAAATAAGGACGTGCTACTGCTATCTGTTCACTTCGTAGCAAACCAATTCCCAAAGTGGTATTAGCTTCTAACCATTTCTGTTGAAAATAAGTCTTAAATTGCTGTAAACGAGCGTCTTCCATAAAGACTTGATAACAAAACATTTCACTTTTAGCTTTGCGGATTTTTGCCTGCACATCTCGACTACCACTGAGCATAGTGTCAGTTTGCTCATGGGCACGATATCGCGTTAGCCTTTCTCGATAGTAGTAAGCACCGTAACCAGATATACAACAGAGATAAGTTAAATATAAATCCCACATCCCGCCAACTTCAGAGGGAATACTATCCCAATCGATAAGATTATTGCGAATCACACAAGATGCAGCAGTGGGTATGCTTTTATCAATTAACCCAATTTTAGAGAAAGGTTGATGAATTCCTTGTGTTAGTTTGTCTCGTTTATAACCGCGAGTATTTTCTTCAGTCCCAGCATTATTAATTATGCCATTTGCATCTATGATATATTGATCGCAAAAAGCGAGAATTAACTGAGAATTTGCTTCTAGAGGTGGTACTAGCTTTGCTAAAAAATCTTCATTCCAGATATCATCATCATGGAGACTAGCAACGTATTTACCTCGCGCCATTTTGAAGCCATGCTGCTGATTAGCAATCATACCCACATTTTGCTGATGCCGCCAAAATCTGATGCGTGAATCACCAAAAGATGCGACAAGTTCTTGAGGATTTTCTGGACTACAATTATCAGAAACAATAATTTCGATATTTTGATAAGTTTGTTTAACAGCACTAGCGATCGCTTGCTTGAGATACTCTGGTCGATTATAGGTGGGGATAATAACACTAACTAAAGGCTGTTGGCATTCTTGAGACAATGACATATTTTTTTCCTTTATATTTCATAGGTAAAAGATGCACATTTGATGTTTTGACCAAACTAAGCTTATTTAGCTTGAGGAATGCTATATATTTTTTTCGCTCTAGAAGGAAATTCTGCTATTGTTTTCGCATAAATTGTTCCCAGATTATTTATATGAGCATCCATAGTAAATTCCTTCATCAATAAAGCATGACCTTGTTCGCCCATGTGTCGGGTTTTTTGATAATCTCCATATAAATCATGGATAGCATCAGCCAGCTTTTTGATATCATTACCTGGAACAAGAATACCCGTTTCTCCATCTCGTAAATGCTCTGGAATTCCTCCGACAGCACTACCAATTACAGGTCGATAACGAGCATATGCTTCCAGGGTTACAAGACCCGCAGGTTCAGGCCAGACACTAGGAAATATGACTGCAAAACACTGTTGATAAAGGTTATTTAATCTGTTGCGATCGCACCAACCATGCCAAGTGATTCGGTTACTCAATCCTAGTGTATTTGCTAACTTTTCTAACCGTGGTCGTTCCCAGCCTTCACCTGCAATATCAAGTTGAATTTTAGGGTCTGTATGTATTAAGGTTTTGAGTAACCATTCTAAACCTTTATCAGAAACAATGCGTCCAGCAAACAAAATTCTATGATTTTGGTGGATATCTAAACTCAGGTGTGTGGTTGTTATTTTTGGTATAGTGATACCACAGCGCAATGTTACAGTTCGCTCAGGGGGTACACCGCTTTTAATCAACTCTTGACGCACGTATTCGCTATTGGCGACAAAGGTAATTTTTACCTTTTTTAAGGCATCTAATAACTGATGAGTAATTTGAAGTTCTTTAAGAGTTCTTAACGGTCTACGACTACCACATTTATCTACTAATTTACCCCAGGTACAACCTAAGTAAGAGACGTTGCGATCGCAGATTGTTCGCTGCCCTGCTAAATACTTTGTGCCACTAGGACAGTACAATGAGTGATTATGAACGGTGAAAACTGTGGGGCACTCGCCTGTAAGTTGCAAGAGTAAATCTGGACTGTGGAGGTGCAGCAATTTGAATTGGCTTTGGTCAACATTTTTAAGCGATTTTATCACGCGATCGCTAACATCATGTGGTCGATGTTCAAATAGAGAAGCTAAATAAGTTTCAACACCTCCGCCCTCGCCTACATCAAAATTGGAGCATTGATAAATCAGGTTTTTTTCAAAAATACCTCTGTGCAATTGTTCATTATTTGGCTTGGTATCATTGATTGAGTTAGGCATTGATCACTACTTATTTTCACGTTATTGTTAATTGAATTTCTCAGATATTCCCAATCGGGATTTTATCATTTTATATGCCGGAATTAAACCAAAACTTGTGTCTAACATCACTTACATAATGCCTGAGAGCAATTTCTTTACTTGCAGATTTATCTGGATAGATGAACTGATCTTCTACACTAAGAACATATTTTTTTGAGCATATAGGTTTACCATTATTGTAGTGCATTGACAAATGTACAATTGTTTGCTCAGTAAAATAATTAGGAGCTTCTTGAAGATTTGCTAAACGTTCTATAGCAAAACTCCAGTCAAATTCATGCTTAAATAAAATAAATCCACCATTTACTGGATTTGACTTTTCAGAATCATCATAAATAAGTCGCTCATCTAGTGATATAGAACAATCAGGTAGATAAAGAGAGTATTTATCGTCCGAATTACTCAAATGAATTAAGTCAATCCCGGCGGGGAAAAATAAAATATCTGAATCTGTATAAATCGTAGTTCCATTAATAGGAATTGACATTAATGCCGACAACTTTTTACCCAGTGGATGCAGTTGGGCATAATCAGTAACACATTGAGGTAAATCGGTTCTCAGGAAGTTTTGTAAAAGTATTACCTTAACGCAAGGATGGACGCGGTGGAGCAAATTACAACTAGAATCAGTGTAACTGCCATCAGAAATTACAGTGAATGTATCTGGAATGCCGACATAACGAATGAATGAGCGAATACTTGCTACTTGTTCTGGCAGATCGCGTTCACATGAGAAGGCATAGACACTGACTGGCACTTGTCGAGTTTGTTTAATGGGGATGCTGACAATATGAGAAAGGGCTGCTTTATATAGGGAGCGATTAAATTTACCCTGAGTTTTAGCAGTGTGGTAGCCTAGATTTACCATTTATTTTTCCTGATTAAAACTATAAATAATTTAGTAGGGAAATGAATTCGTAATTTACGAAATATAAATTACGAATTACGAATTACGAACTACGAATTACGAACTACGAATTATAGTATTGCATCTGGTGATATTCCCAAAGCTTGCCTTGTCGTCCGAGCAATTCTTGATATTTGCCCTGTTCTACTATTCGCCCTGCTTCCAGAACTACGACTTTATCGGCTTTAGCAATAGTAGAAAGACGGTGAGCGATCGCAATTACTGTTCTCCCAACAGATAGCTTTTCTAATGAATCTTGAATTAAGCGTTCGGATACAGAATCTAAGGCGCTAGTTGCTTCATCCAAAATCAGAATTTCTGGGTTCCGTAGTAGCGCCCGTGCGATCGCAATTCGCTGTCTTTGTCCTCCAGATAACCTAACACCACGATCTCCCAATTGGGTATTAAAACCTTCGGGCATTTCTAAAATAAATTCCAGCGCATTCGCTAGTTTAGCAGCTTCTTGAATTTGCTCATTAGTGGCTTGTGGAGTCCCATAAGCAATATTTTGCCAAACATCAGTATTGAAGATAAAAGTATCTTGGCTGACGACAGCTATTTGACGACGTAGAGAGTTAATTTCAAACAGCCGGATATCGATTTCATCGATATAGATATTTCCCTCTGTAGCATTGTAAAATCGAGGGATTAAATCAGCAAGAGTTGTTTTACCAGCACCAGAGGCTCCAACTAATGCAGTCATTTTCCCCTTTTCAATGGTTAGGGTAATATTATGTAACACTATATTTTTGTCATCGTAGCCAAAATCTACAGATACTAAATTTATTGCTCTCTCCAAAGCTTTAAATTCAAGTTTGCCATTCTGAAAATAATTTTTATCATCAGTTTTTAGCAAGTTTTTAATGTTGTCTGCCGAGCCATGTAGAGTACTGAGAAATGCTCTCGTGCCATTAATATCTTGAACAAACGGGATGAAGCGAAATAGCACAAAGAAAAATGTTAGCAAAGAAGCAACTTGTAGCGTTCCATTAGTAACCAGACTAGTGAATGCCAAAATAATCATTCCGACCAACACTGTAGTAGCTACCCCTTCAGCAATTGGCTTGACAAGTGTCCAAGTAAATACAACTTTAGTTGTAGTACTTACTACCTTATCGCTAGCTTTGTAATAACGTTGACGCTCAAATTCTTGGGTACCACAGGAATGAACTGTGCGAATGCCATTAATAAATTCTATGGCTGTTGATGTAAAATTAGCATTAGCAGTTGTCATGCCAAAACTTGACTCTCTGACTCTGGCATTCAGATTAGATAAACCTACACCTAAAAGTGTAAATAGTAATGCTGAAATCACAGTCAGTTGCCATGATATCAAAAACATTGATATTAAGTAGACAACAGTTGTGATTCCCCTAGTTACTAAAAAGGCTGCGCCACTGAAACCCTGTCTTATCCTTTCAATTTCTGTGGTTATTGTGTTAATTAGTTCACCAGAACGAGTTTTGGCAAAGTAACTTAACGATAAGGATTGTAACTGTTCAAAAATTTGCTTACGTAAGCGATCGCCAAAATGCAGTTGAGATAATTCAGTATAGACTTGTCCAAAATAATTGAAGGCAACACGTAACCAAGTACTCAATAAAATTAGCGAAGATACTCGGTATAGACGATTAATTGCCGATGTATTAGCTCCCAATACTAAATTATCAAACCATTCTATTCCTGTTTGGACAGGTTGAGCGTTGGGGCTAGTTAAGCTTTGCAAGAAAGAAAGTAAAAAACCAATACTTACACCTTCAAAAGTTGCCGCCAGAATCGAGAATGTTAGAGCTAAAATTGCAATTTTGCGAAAGTGTTTAAATTCTCGCAATATCAAATAGTTGTCCTGCCAGAAGCTGGTAGCTTTAAGCAGACTACGGAGTTTTTGAGGAAGTTGGAAATGCATGGATTTTATAATAATAGTTTGGCAAGGTAGATAGACCGCTATAGATGCTACATAACCAAGTCTCGGTGCGGTAGATGAAATCATCAATTACCGCACAGATAAATTACAGTGTTTGGCTATCTAGATGTAACAGATGAGACTCTGCTTCTACTTCCCACGAAGCTGTAATTTCTGGTAGTTTATTTAGCTGTACTGCATCTTCTAAAGTCCAACAACGAGATCCGGTCAAACTCATTTCACCCCGCAGCACGTTAAATAACTGTGGCAAATTATCAAGATTGTATTTACCCATCCAACGCCCTAGCGGTGTAATGTTGTGCGTGCAAAACCTCATTGTCCGAAAGAGTTTACCCCGTTCTCCAACACGCCACTCACGACAAAAAAGTGATCCTGGTGAGTAAACCTGCATTAATACAATCAATACCAACATGACTGGGCTTGCTAATAGCAGTAACACAAAAGCCGCAATCCAATCAATTAGTCGCTGTAAGGGTTGGTTAGGCAGTTTCTTGCTAGCGGGTATGCTTAGGAACATTGGCTTATCCGCTTCTTCACATGCATCTGCCCAAAACCTAAGCAAAGCTTCACCCAATTTTGGATCTATGCTTACCAAACTTACAGGAGAATGTTGTAAGCATTCTACTAGCGATCGCTTACTATTTAATGAAGGCAGATATGGTTGTTTCACTTGTCCAGGCGGCTTCACCAACAGCTTACCCCGTCGCCACTGAAGTGTGCAGCGATTATCCTGGTTTTCCTGGGTTACATCATATAAATTCTGTAGAGTTGGAATTATTGAAGTTGTCATATCTCTTTGGGTTTATACAGGAGTGAATTGCTGAGGCGTTATCAAAGGCTATCAATGCCAAAGACCCAAATCCGAATCTTGTTGTCACTCCAAAAAGTTGGAGATAATTGAGGGCAAAAATATGTTATTGCTATTTGCCACTCAGCCAAGCACACATCATGCAGAATTCTGCTGGTGTAGAGGTGTACAAATCAACGTTACTATCAATATTCATGGGCAATCAGTATTTTTCCGGTAATTACTGAAAGTAAAAAAGTGTAGAGGGAAATTACCCATGAATCTATATCTACGTTTAATTGCACTGAGGTGTTTATTGTGTCGATATATTTAACAAAACCAGTCCACTGTTGTTTTCTAGCCTTTATGAAGGTGCTTTAATCTCTAGAATATAAGACTATGTAGAAATAGCGATCGCTTAAATAAATTCTTTATTTACTCTTTAAAGAGCCAGTGATTTCTCTGATAACCCATAAAGATAGCATAAATATACTGAAATTTTCCTGATAGCAATAAAATTAAATTTTGTTCATAAAAATGTAGGGGCAATTCATGAATTGCCCCTACCTAAATCAGTCTTTACCTCGTTCCCAGTCTCAGACTGGGAATGCCATCCTAGGGGCTGCCGCCTTCCTTACTCGCGGCAGAGCCGCTTTGAATGCATTTCCAGCCAGAGGCTAGAAACGAGAAAATTACGAATTACGTTAGCGTAGCGGTAGCGAGTCCGCGAGCGTCATTACGAATTACGAATTACTTTTCTACAGCTTGTCGCAGAGCTAATTGCTGTTGTTTGATATAAGGTACGTAATTACTGCTAGAGTTTGATACCCCATTAGCTACAACCCCAATCAGATTTAACTTACTCAGCATAGCTGTCGCTTGATTAAGCTGGCTTCGTGTCACAATACCAATGCTTGCCACCATAACCACGCTACGACAAGATGATGCGGTGAGCATGGCATCCACCAAGCCGAGAACTGGGGGAGCATCTATGAGTACCAAATCATAGTTTTCCTCAAATGCTGCCATTAATTGCATCATCCGAGGGGAACTCAACAGATTAGCTGGGTCAGTAGGTTTTGGGCCAGCGGTTAAAATATCGATGTAGGCGGAACCTGAGTATTGAAGACTAATCTGATTGGGTAGAGTTACATCACTAGCCAATAGAGTTGAAAGCCCCTGTTCATTAGGAAGATTCAGCTGTTCGTGCAAACTGGGATCACGTAAGTTGGCATCAATCAGCAGTACCCTTTTGTGTAAACGGGCAGCACTCATTGCCAGACCCAACGCCAAAGCTGACTTACCCTCATCGGGTAAAGCTGAGGTGATCATCAAGGATTTCAAGTTAGCAACAGTATTTAAAAGTTCAATGTTTTTGTAAATCAGATCCAGCGATTCCCAACGTGGTGGAGATTGCAATACCTGAATTGTCCAAGGAGCGAGAACTTCTGGCTTACCAAAAGGCAGCTTGATCATTGATTCTCTTGGTTTGGCTGGCGGTAATTTGGGAGTTGTTCCCAACAACGGCATGGCCATTTGCTTCTCTAACTCAGCAGTGGTGTGAACTGCATCATCAGCCGATTCTCGAATAAAGGCAGCAATGCCTCCTAACATAAACCCAACCACAGCACCTAAAAGCAAGTTCTGTTGGAGATTGGGGCCTAATTGTCCACCTTTTTGAGGTTCTTCCACAACTTCCCAATTAAATCCACCCTTGGAAAGTTCTTGCCGCAATTGCTGTTCTGCTCTTAAAAGCTGCTCTAATCTTTCACGGCTAAATTGCAATTGCGGTAGCATCCGATTGTAATAAGCCAACAAAGGCGGAAAGCGTTTGATTTCAAAACGTAGCTCGTTTTCTTTCTGCACTAAAGTTTGATCGCGAGCAGTTAAAGCAACTATATTCGTCTGCGTTTCCACTAGCTGACCGGCAAGGCTGAGATCAATTTCACCGAGTTGTCCTCGTTCGAGAAGAGAGTCTCCAGAAGTGAAAGCACCAGCAGACTTTCCGCCTAAAGTTCTTCCTACTTCTTGTTGTAATAATTCCTTCTGTCCCTGAAGCTGTTCTTTGAGCTTTTGCACACTCGGAGTTTGATCTGTAAAACGTAAACGTTCCTGTGCTAGTGCTAGTTCGCTTTTTTGGATTTCGTTAAGTAAGCTTTGGTAGCGAGTAGACTGACTCAGACGAGAAGCAACTAGAGCATTTTGGGGAGAACGATTAAGTTGTTCTTCTAAAGATTTTTGGCGTGCTAAAGCTTCCCCATATTGGGCGCGAGTTGTCTGTCTTTCTTGGCCAATATTGTTCAAAGCTGTCTCAATAGCTTTCGCTTGTGACTCTGGATCAATTAAGTTCTGATTTCTCCGAAACCTTTGTAAATTTGTTTCAGCCGCGTTTACTTCTTCACTGGCTTTACTTAACTGTTCCCTGATGATTTGTAGACCTTTTTGCAAACGAGAACTCTGTTGCTGTTTGTTATATTCCACATAAACTTGTCGAATAGCACCCAGAACTTTTTGTGTTTTTTCTGGATCTCCAGCGGTGTATTCAACTTGAAAGATTTTAGTAGCAATATTATCTTCTTTGCTTCTTAATTGAGTTAAGACCAAAGAAGCTTTAATCTCAGCTGCACTTATATCTGGATAGTCAGACTGAAGTTTATCAACTGCTTTTTGGATGAGTCCCGAACTCTGCATCAAGTTAAGCTGTGTAGCAGTATCTATGAACACATTTGAGTCAGTAAACTGGTTGTCTAAACCTGCACCTTCTTTCTTACCTTGATAGTTAGGTTCTACTAGCAATTGCATTGAGCTTTTATAAGTAGGTTTGGTTTTTAAAGTTACCATACTTGCAATAGCAATAGAAGCAATAAATACTGCTAAGAACCAAGGAAATCTCCGCATAAATACGGCAAACATTTGTCCGTAACTTGGTTCATTTTCAGAAGCTGGACTTATTTGAGGATTTAGACTAGTTTGAACCACTTTTATTATCCTTGTCTTCAAGACTTACGCTAAGAGATTCTCCGAAGAATACCTATTTTTTTTAATAACCCGCAAAGGAGGAGAGAGAAAAATCAATAGGTAATCTTATAGTGGAAAGAGATTCAGAAATCAAATGAATATTTGATGCACACCACAAGCTTGGTTAATAATTTGCTCAACTTTACTAAAGAATGCATTCTCTGAAAAGTTTGCTACTGCATGATTACGGATGCGATCGTAATCCCAAGAAATGCCATTAGCTTCTAGTAATGCAATTTGTAGAGATTCGGGTGTTTGTCTTTTGAAAAAGACTCCTGTTTCACCTGGAATTTGAGTATCTAATACTCCACCTGCTCCATAAGCAATGACTGGTGTGCCGCTAGCATTAGCCTCTACTGGAACTAATCCGTAGTCTTCTAGAGCTGCGACAATAATAGACTTGGCTTTGGAAAACAAGTCTTTGCGGGTTCTATCACTTACGTGTCCCAAGAATTCAATATTTTGTAATGCTTTGGATTTTAACCGTGCTTGTTCTGGTCCATCACCAGATATTAATAACCGCCACCCCAACCAATTAAAAGCTTCGACTATTATATCAAGTCGCTTATAACTGATCATCCGGGCGGAGGCCAGATAATATTCATCTTTTATATCTGAAAAAAGAAATTTACTAGTATCAATTGGATAGTTTACCATCATTGCCTTTTTGCCATAAATATTTTCAATACGGCGGGCAACAACACTAGAATTAGCAATGTAAAGATCAGGTTCCTGTGCATATTTCAGGTCTACCTTTCTCATTACTTGAAATACTTGTTCGATTAAAGGAGCAAAATATCTATAGTCTCCGTACTCTCTTAAATAAGTTGCTGTATCCCATAAGAAACGGGTGACATTATGGCAAAAGCAAATGTGGCGGGCATTGGGATTTTTTCGCACTGCTTTGGCGAAGCTGGTGCTACTACTAATAATTAAATCGTAGTCTTGTAGATCCAAGGCACGAAAGGCAGGAAAATATAGAGGAGCCATTGACCTAAAATATCTTGCTGCACCAGGAATCTTTTGCAAAAAGGTTGTATTGACTATGCGATCGCCTAGATCAATAGTTTTTTGTGGATCGTACAGAGATGTGAAAATATCTGCTTCAGGATAGCGCTTACAAAGCAGTTCAAACACACGCTCTGCCCCACCTCGCTGGGTTAAATAATCGTGGACTAGAGCAATTTTCATGAATTTAACCTAAAGTTTCGATCAGGTTTGTTTCAACGCTCCCCAGCAAATTATTATCAACAACTTTAGTGTTCAGCAGTATAACTTCTTATCCTCTTCACGAAATTCTGGCGACAAATACGTAGGGGCGTACAGCTGTACGCCCCTACAGCAAATTTATTTGTAGCTATTATTATGATGTCTGCCAAATCACCCATAATAAACAGTTTGTAGTGGGGACTTCAGTCCCCAAAGCTAGGACTAAAGTCCTTACTACGAACATTTTTTATTCAGCTTGATTAACTGGATATCATATTACCCAACTGCTACCAAGATTTTTTCTGAGGCGAAATAGTTGTTTTGCTCAGTTCGTAGTTGGTCGCAAAGTCTGCCTTCAGGTAATTCTACATCCTCATAAGTGAGGACTTGATCCTTAGTAATATCCTGTTTCAGGCGACATCCTTCGGCTAAACCAATTGGTAGGAGATTTTGCTGTTGGACAATATCGGAATTTTCACATTGTCCGTAGGTCATGTAATAGCCGATGCCATCTAAGGTTTCTCCTGCTTTCAGGTCGATTTTGGCAGTGGTGACAACATCTACTAGCGGGCCTGCTAGTGGAGACATAACGGCATCACCAAATAGGACAGCACGCGCTACGGACAGGGGAACTTCAAAATGACAGAGGTGATAAGGAGTATAGAAGCTGTAAAGTGGGCCTTCGCCTAATTTGTATAAGTTGAGATAGTGGCGTTGCTTGGGGTCGTCGTGAGTGGCAAATACATATACGCCAGGGCCTGGTTTTGCTCCAACTACATAATCGACAATACCGCCCAGTTCTTTGAGTTGTTCTACATCATATAACTGGGTCATTTCATCGACAGAACCGTTGAAGTCATATCCCAACATTCCCCGTTTGGCGACTTTCATCCCTGTGGCATTGGCTACGATCGCTTGCTCGAAGGAAATTTTGGTTCCGTCGGCAAAGCTAGCCACCATGTGGGGCTTTTGACCCCAACGTTTAGCAAATCCTTCCTGGGTGGTGGGATTGCGATAGGGGTCTTGGAGTCCTTTAATGTTACCGCACAATAAGGGAGTTAAACCAATGCTTTTGACAAAGCGGTAAAGGTTCATTTGCACCCCTGGCTGATCGCCATCGCAAGCGCTGAGAATGACGCCAGCTTTGTCGGCATACACTTTCAGGATGGGGCCAATGGTGCCGTCGAGTTCGGCATTCATCATAATCACATGTTTGCAATGGGCGATCGCTTCCATAACGATGTGAGCGCCAAATTCCACTGCACCTGTGACTTCGATTAATGCATCGATGCCCTCAGCCCGACACAGTAATTTTGCGTCTTCTGTGACTGCATATTTACCGTTAGCGATCGCATCTTCTAATTCGCTGACAGTTGCAACAACTTGAATATCTTCAATTCCTGCTTCCGAATAAGCTTGTTTGGCTGCGTCAATCTTGCGATTGGAGATAGCAACTAACTCCATTCCTGGCACTGAATTGACAATTTGGTTGGCAATTCCTCGACCCATGAAACCAGCACCAATCATTCCCACTTTGATAGGATTTCCTGCTGCTGCACGAGCTTGTAAGGCGCGATCGATAATAATCATGAACTAAACTCCTTTTTGGAACTGTTGGTTGTGATACAAATTCTCTATAAACTTGCACTTAATAATTTGTTACAACTAAATATTAAGTACATTTTCATAGTTAATTGGTGTTAGCGTAGGCGTAGCCCGCCGGAGGCATCGCTACTAACCAGTTGTTTGCTAGATGTCTGTTTTTTCTGGCTGTGGTTCTCGATAATTTGCTCTATAGTATTTCGGTATACTTGGGCAAAGTTTTCTTTAGTATGATTTGCTCTTACATGTTCCCACGCCTTCCGAGACATACTGTTGAGGTCTTCTACAGGCAAATTAGAAATTCTTCTCACTGCCAATTTAATTTCTGCGATTGAAGAATTCTTTAATAGCACACCGAAATCCTCATGCACATCAACACTAGATTCGTAATTGACTATCGGGATTAACCCTGTATGCATACAAGTGATAACGCTGCCCGCTCCACCTTCTGCGGCTGAAACAAACACAGTACCAATACAATTATTGGTAACTTCTATAAACTCAGGACTGATAACATCAATCCACCCATAAGTATGGATGTTTGGTGTTTCGTAAAGCTCTTGATGAAAAGCTTGTTCAAATTCTGGTTCTTTACTAATCGGCCCACAAACTGTTAAATGGAAATCTGGCATTTGTGCAAAGGCTTCTAAAACTAAATCAAGCCCCTTATGAACAAACCCGTGGCTAGCAAACCATAAAAAATTCTTTCTTACGGCTTCAAAATCCTTTTGTTCTGGCCAAGGATAGACAGTAGGATTAGAAAGCGGCACACGATAAATTGGTTTATTCGCGTATTTGAAGGTATTGATGGTAAATTCATTGCCTAAAACTATGCCATAATCTGCATATTCAATTCCCAAATTAGGCACTTCATATCGCTGTGGACAAAGAGTAATACCCCGCCGTTGTTGTAATTCTAAATGTCTATGGCATTCAGCCGCATTACGAAACACCATATTAGCAATGTCAACGTGGAAAATTTTCACACAATCTTTATTGAGTTTTGGTGCTAGTTCTTGCATCCGATGACGGACATCAACGAAAAATGCGTAATCTTTTTCTGGAACGAATTCATCATTATAGAACTGGATGGCATCAACGTTATAACCAAGCTCCAAAAATGTTTGCACCATCTGCCAAACTTCCCAATAGGATGTATGGTCATGGGGTATGGACTGACCAGATTTTAACAAGAATGGCTCAATCCGGTAAGAAAAAAGTACATTCCCTCTAGAAGGTTTCTTTGGTTTGAGTGAAACAACCTTCAAGCTTTGGATGTAATTAATGCGATTTACTACTTTTTTTAACAATGAATTGATAGAAGTATTCAGATGTGATAGGGTATTATTCGGCATTTGATACCTCTTATAATTGTGGAGTTAAACAGAGAGTAGTTACAGGCTGGAAACAGCTATTTTGCGCCAACAGTCATCATTCTCAACAAAGGCCAATTTAAATCTTTCTCAGAAATTTCAGTCACCTCTAGAGGCCAATTAATGTCAAAGAATGGGTCATCATAACGTAAACCTCTCTCATACCCTGGCGTGTAAAATTCCCCTACTTGATATACAACCTCGGTTTCATCTGTGAGTGCTTGATAGCCGTGAGCAAACATTTCTGGAACATACAAAGCGCGGCGATTTTCTGGGGATAGCTCTACACCGATGTGTGATAAAAAGCTGGGAGATTCAGGACGCATATCAATAATTACGTCATAAATAGCACCTTTAGTACAACGAATTAATTTCGTTTCTGCGGCTGGCAGAATTTGATAGTGCATTCCCCGAATAGTGCCTTTTTTGTAGTTAAAAGACAGGTTACATTGGGCGACTGTTGGCTTTAATCCGTGTGCTTCAAATTCTTGAGCGCAGAAAGATCGAGCAAAAAAACCACGGTGGTCGGACTTTTCTTCTAAGTCAATAATGAATGCGTCTTTGAGTGCGGTTTCGGTGAAAATCATGTGATTCCTTTGAAATGAATGTTGAGTACAGAAAATAACAGTAATGAACGTGGATTTAGTAACCTAAAAAAGGGCACTAAGTCGGAATTTTAACTGCATCTGATGAAGAAGTTAACTCTGCTCTGGGATATGTATCATCCCAGTATTGGGTACAAAGGTCTGGTCTTTCAGGGGGATTAGCGGTGTAACAAAAGAATAGTGTTGACCTGTCTTCTGTGCGGACTGTGCCGTGATGCAAAGCATTTTTCGTATCTACAATAATGACTGTACCTGCTGGGCCTGGACAGGATTTCCAAGCTGATTTCGGGATGATTGATTTTATTTGTTCATCATCGATACCCATATACCCGGATTTCCAAAGTTTGTAATAGAGTCGAAAATAATTCCAACTAAATAAGGAAGTTAAAGAGCGGGGAATGTATTCAAAAGGCCCAGTTTTTTGTTCTACATCATTCAAGTAAATAAAGATTTTGATGATGCGGCGGTCTTCTGCATCGCTATGCCATAGTAGCGTCCCAAACTGATGTTTGCTCTTGAAATCTTTGCGTAAATGTACACCATGAAAAGCTATAGGAAGACCGATATAATTTTCGATGATGTTGACCAGCCTTTTCTCTATCCCCCAAGCATAAAATTCTGGTAGACCTGTAACTGTGTAAATTTGTGGCAACCTTTGATCTAGATGGTCGTTGTTGGGATTTTCCATCTGAGACAATTGATGGTAAGCAGCTTTGAGCAGTTCTGAGGTAGAGTTTAGCCCTAAATCTGCCAGTGTTGTGACGTAAACGCCGTCTTTTTTGAGAGCATTAAGGATGTTGCGATCGCATCCTTCCAATGCTGGCAAATTTCTGCTATGCTTCCAACGAGCTACGTAATATTCAAAATCAGAAGACAGTGTAAATATTTTGCGTTTAATTGCATTAAACATGTTGTTTATCCTTTTTAGTATCGATATATATTTATCAGTAATTTAGTAGTCTATGGCTTATAATTCCGCACTTCTTGAGTAGATACTTCACTTGATTCTGCTAACCCGAACTCTTTAGAAACCATTACGTCAAAAGCACACAAGCTGACTAAAGCCAAAAATGGAACTACTGTCTTGATGGCGGACATAGGCCATCTTCTTAAAGCACCTAAGAAAACTCTCAAGTTGACTTCTTTACAGTTCTGCAAAAGCATCCTTCTACAAAACTGCTTAGAATATCCATTCTCTTCCAGTTTCAAAATCACTTCAGGTATGTGTTTGTACTGCATTAACAGTGCAGATTTTGGTTCTTTCTGCCAATAACTCACACCAACAACACATTCTAAATAAGTCTCTTTAGTGACGATTACATTACCATTAGCTGCACAATAACCGGCTAAATATGCTAAAGATATCCAGTTATTCTCAGCACCTGACCAATCTTGTAGAGCACGTTTCACTAAATCAGTGCGGTAGATTGTAGCAGTCAGAAAAATGACTGCACCAACACTTTTTGAAAAACAATGCTCAAATATAGTTTTACCATCACCATCACCATCTTCACTATCTATATCAAACCAGCGGTTACCGACAATTGTCGGTGGATGAACTGGTTCACCAGTAATTTGGTTACGACCGGAAAAGTTGAGAAATAATAATGATAAATCTTCATGTTGCTTGAGTTTGCTAATCACATAAGCAATGGCTCTATCTTGAATGGGGTCATCATCACCAATTGTCCAAACATATTTTGTTGTTGTAGAATTTAGGCAATACATAATATTTTTGACTACGCCTAAATTATTTAAATTTTTATTTGATTTAAATGTGATATTGCTAAGTGTTGCTTGCCATTTTTGGATCACCTCTTGAGTATTATCAGTTGAACAATTATCAGAAACTAAAATTTCACAGTCATCTTCAAAACCTTTAATAGCTTGAGCTAACCAAGTAAGTTGCTTATCTAGAAGCTGGGCACGATTAAATGTAGGAATAGCAATCGTCAGCAGTTTATTCATATTATTAAGTTATGATTTGTATTTAAGAGGGTAATAACAGCAGCTTACTAATTAATAAGCTATTTTAGAAAATATATTTTTTGGATGTTTTTTATTTGTCAGACACTTCAATGTTGACCGTCATCATAATGAAAATATGAAATAGTAATAACAGGGAAACTTCTGGCTTCTAATTAGTAATTACGATGCTATTAAAACCCGATCCGGAATAGGAGATATATAAGTCTTCATTTCAGGAATTGGCACTACAAACTGTCCACCCCACTCGCCAATAAATGCCATTTGTTCTATAATTTCTTCCTTGAGATTCCAAGGTAAAATTAGAACATAATCTGGTTTGGTTTCGCGGATTTTATCTGGTTCTAATATGGGAATATGAGTCTCAGGTAAAAATAAGCCTTGCTTGTAGAGATTGCAATCTACCGTGTAATCGATAAAATCTTTACTAATCCCACGGTAATTGAGCAATGTGTTGCCTTTGGCTGGTGCGCCATAACCAACGATTGATTTCCCTTCTGCTTTTGCACGTAGAAGGAAAGTTAATAGCTTATGCTTGGTTTCTTTGGCTTTTTCTGCAAATGTAATGTAAGTCTCTATCCAATGCAGCCCAGCAGCGATTTCTTTTTCTTTGAGATGTCCAGCTCGGTCGCTGATACTGGGATTATCAGCATGGTCAATCGCCGTAAACTTCCACTCACTAATTGCAAATAATTTGAGAGAGTAAATAAGTCCGAATCAACACTATTTGATTCGGAAGCTTAGTTTATTTTTTTGTTGCTGTTAGGCTAATCTAACTACTTTTTATTCCAGAAAAAATCCTTGTCAATTTGTTCGGTACGAATCAAATACTCTAGTTGTTTTAAGCGGGTAAATCCTCTAAACAAGAAAGTATCTTCAGCCATCTGTATTTGACTGAATAAATCAAATAACTGCCGGGCACCAAGTCGGGCATTCCAATCACACTTAAATCCAGGTAGGATTGTGTTGATTTTCTCGAAAGATACCCGATAGCTGCGGTTATCTGAGCCGTTGTCACCAAAAGATAATTTACAATCTGGGAAAATATCAGCAATAATTTCCGCGATTTCTCTGACGCGATAGTTGTTTGCTGTGTCTCCTACATTGAAGATTTGGTTATGTACAATGTCCCGTGGTGCTTCCAAAGCACAGATTATTGCTTTGCAAATATCCAGTGCGTGGACTAATGGCCGCCAGGGTGTGCCATCACTGGTCATTTTGATTTGTTTGCTAGTCCATGCCAACCCTGCTAAGTTGTTTAAAACAATATCAAAGCGCATCCTAGGAGAAGCACCAAAGGCAGTGGCATTCCGCATAAAGGTGGGAGAGAAGTCATCATCAGCGAGTGGTCTGACATCTCTTTCTACGAGAGTTTTGCATTCTGCGTAGGCTGTTTGGGGATTAATTGGAGATTCTTCTGTGACATCACCTGCGGTAGCAACACCGTAGACGCTGCACGAAGACATATATACAAAACGGCGCACACCCATAGCCTTAGCCAGACTAGCCAGACGAACTGAACCGACATGATTAATTTCGTAAGTAATATTCGGCGCTAATTGTCCGGCTGGGTCGTTGGAGAGTTCCGCCATGTGAACTATTGCTTCAACACCTTCCAAATCATCAGGGGTGATGTTGCGGATATCTTTGTTGAGGGTTTTGGGTGTCACTCCATTAGCGTTGTACAGCCAACCAACTTTATAGAAACCAGTATCTAGACCAATAACTTCATGTCCCCGTTCAATTAACAGAGGCGGTAATAACGAACCAAGATAGCCTTCTGTCCCAGTTACTAATATTTTCATTGCGGTTAATGCCTTTGTATTGATGAGTTAAATTTTTCGTTTAGTAGGGGCGCACAGATTTACGCCCTGAAGGGTGTTGCCATCCAATAGGAACCGCTATATTTTTCGTTTGTATGCAATAACCTGACCTCTCTCCTAAAAGGAGAGAAGCTTTGAATCTTGCTTCCCTTTCGTTTTTCCGCTTCCCTCTCCTCGCAGGAGAGGGTTAGGGAGAAGTAGGGAAGGGGTTGTGGGTTAGGTCTGTATTCGACTCAACCCAGAAGCGCTATAACTCGGCTAACAGTCATTACATAGTTTGCCGACTTACCTATTGGTTAGTAGCACTCTATAGCGGTTCTTAATTGATGCACTACACTTTTTTATTGTGGGATGAGTATCTTGTCCCTTGTATTTTCAGGTAGGCAAAGATGCCCACTATACAAGATTCATCCTTTTATTCAGCAGCCCGGAAGTAATAACTATGCTATCTATGCAGTTACTGCAATATCTAGATGCGAGAGTTGGGGAATTTCTGCCACAAGCGCTTTACCGATTTCTAGAGAAGATGTGGCCGCAGGAGAAGGAGCATTGCAAACATGAATGGAGTTTTGACCGGAAACGATCAAAAAGTCGTCTACAAGCTTGCCATCGTTCATTAAGGCTTGAGCGCGAACTCCTGCATGGGTGGGAACTAAATCTTCTGCTTGGACTTCGGGAATTAGTTTCTGCAAACTTCTGGTGAAGGCTGCTTTACTAAAGGAACGAATGATTTCTTGGATGCCTTCATCAGCGTGTTTGGCTGCTAACTTCCAGAAACCAGGATAGGTGATGACTTCCAGAAAATCCCGTAAGTCAAAGTCGGTTTTTTTGTAACCTTCGCGTTTGAGCGACAAAACTGCGTTTGGCCCTGCATGGACGCTACCATCAATCATCCGGGTAAAGTGAACACCTAGGAAGGGAAAATCTGGATTGGGAACTGGGTAAATTAGTGTCTTGACCAGATAACGTTTTTCTGGGGTGAGTTCGTAGTATTCTCCCCGGAATGGGACGATTTTGGCTTGGGGTTCAACTTGACCTAGTTTGGCGGTGCGATCGCTATGCAATCCCGTACAATTAATTACAAAACGGGTTTCAAAGCTACCCTTGTTTGTTTGCAGTACCTGGTTTTTACTACTTGGAGAGATTTTTAGAACTTTTGTATTGAGGTGTAAATCTCCGCCCTGCTGTTGAATTAGCTGGGCATATTTCAAACAAACTTGCTTGTAATTAACAATACCAGTTGAAAATACCCGAAGTCCACCTACACATTTTACGTGAGGTTCAATTTCCCTGACTTCTTCGGGGCTGATTCTCTTAACTTCTATGCCATTTTCTAAGCCGCGTTTGTAGAGATTTTCTAGGCGTGGTAGCTCTTGCTCTTCAGTTGCAACAATTACCTTACCACAAACTTCGTGCTCAATTCCATGCTCTTGGCAGAATTCTACCATTGAGCGAGAACCATCACGACAAAATTTAGCTTTGAAACTCCCTGGCTTGTAGTAAATACCAGAATGAATTACCCCGCTATTATTGCCAGTTTGGTGAAATGCCCATTGACTCTCTTTTTCTAGTACTAAAATACGAGCATTGGGATAGCGTTTTCCTAAAGCCAACGCTGTAGAGAGTCCAACTATTCCCCCACCTATAATCGCAAAATCATACATTAGTATTATTGTACTTGAAATTACAGTAAATCTATAAAGTCAGGAGTTAATAATTAGAAGTGAGGAGCTTCAACTCATAACTCATAACTCCCTTTCTACCATACCTTCCAAGGGGCTTGAGTGCTTTTCCATAGCCCCTCTAGGTAGTTTTTATCGCGTAAAGTATCCATCGGTTGCCAAAAACCATCATGTTTAAAAGCAGATAGCTGTTCCATATCAGCTAGCTTTTCTAATGGCTCTTGCTCCCACACAGTAGAGTCATCAGAAATCAAATTGATTACTTCTGGTTCTAGCACAAAATAACCGCCATTAATCCAAGCTCCATCACCTTCAGGTTTCTCCCGAAAGCTGGTAATTTTAGTTTGCTCATATCCTAAAGAAATGGCACCAAAACGTCCGGCTGGTTGAACGGCTGTGAGGGTTCCTAAGGTCTTTTGTTCTTTATGAAAGTTAACTAGCTCGGTGATATTAATATTACTGACACCATCACCATAAGTAAAGCAAAAAGTTTCATTACCGAGATGTTCGCTGATTCGCTTTAAGCGCCCGCCTGTCATGGTATTATCACCCGTGTTTACTAAGGTGACACGCCAAGGTTCAGCATAACCAGAATGCACGTTCATCTGGTTAAATCGCATGTCAAAGGTAACATCTGACATGTGTAAGAAGTAGTTAGCAAAATACTCCTTAATTATGTAACCTTTGTAACCGCAACAAATAATGAAGTCATTAATTCCGTGAGCAGAGTAAGTTTTCATTATGTGCCAGAGAATGGGCTTACCACCAATCTCAACCATCGGCTTGGGTCTGATACTAGTTTCTTCACTGAGGCGTGTACCAAGCCCTCCAGCCAAAATCACCGCTTTCATGCAATTACCTCGGAGATTTGTAGGGATATTATTATTTGACTTTATCGACATGAAGAGGATGCACTTAGATAGAGAAAAATTGATTTCTGTTTTCTTTTTCTCCGTCAATAATCTAACTATTATTTTGGGCAAAATTATGAAGGAAATATAAATTAAAATATTTTCTATATAAAAGCTCGATGAATATCTAAAAATAGGAAAATAAATTACTGTATTAAATAAAAATGTTACCAAATAAATAACTAGGGTTAGCTGACGCTAACCCTAGCTAGGCTTGATTTTTGAAATCCAAACCAATAATTATGTAAGTGACAAAACTTACTTGTTTTTAGTTAGTTTTTTCCAAATTACTTGAACTGTGGAATAAAGGGTCACATTTGTTTTCTACTACTACACACATGTTACTGAGTGCTTGCTGATAATTATCCATATCATCTTGCTCAAGAAAGATTTTGGCAGATGCCTGTATATCTTCGACAGCTTTCGTCTGGTTTTTGTTCGATTCACTACCGCCGTATTGTGCTAATTCATAGCGAACCATACCTCGTTTGAGATATGCTTTTGCTAGCTTGGGGCTGATAGTTAATGCTTGGTTAAAGTCAGCGATCGCTTGTTTATATTCTTGCTCATAATTGCTGCTATATTGAGCAATTTGATAATAGACAACGCCCCGCTGAAAATAAGCTTCTGCTTTGGATACATTACGTTTTATGGCTTGAGTAAAATCTGCGATCGCTCTTTTGTAAGCTTGTTGAGATTCACCGCTATATTTAGCCATTTGGCTGCGGACAATCCCCCGTCTGATATAAGCTTCAATTTCATTATTATCAAGACCAATAGCGCGATTATAGTCTGCGATCGCTAGGTTATACTCTAGATCGGGATCGTTACTATATTCGGCAAGCATATAGCGGGCATTACCCCGATTCACCAGAGCTTTAATTTGATTGGGCTTGATTTTGAGAGCTTGGCTATAATCCGCAACTGCTCCTTCGTAGTCTTTGAGGTTATAGCGGGCATTGCCACGATTTACAATCGCTCTGGCATGTGTCGGTACTTGTTCAATTGCTCCGGTAAAGCTGGCAATTGCTTTTTCATAATCTCGGTCTTTGTAAGCAGTATAACCTTGCTGATAGTAATCAGCGAAGCTGAGTTTGTTATTTGTCTGGCGAGACTTCAGCGTTTGTTGAGTGTAAGCATTTTGGGAAACCAACGGCTGGGTAAATTTAATCATTACGTCTGCATATCCCAACAAACCAAAACCTAACAAGCAACAAATAATCGGGTACAACTTTGACTTTTTGGAAGGTTTATAAGATGCACCGCTTGGGGTAATTATTGGCTGCCAATAATTAGCTAAGTGCGGTGACGTGGTTCGCTGTGGAAAATGCGGTGTCTGGGTGTAGCGCTTTTTCGCTTTGATTCGCGGTTGGAGATGTTCTCTAGCTTCTATAGCCCGGTGTGATGGGAAGGGGTCGCGTCCGCCTAATCGCACAGTCCGTTCACACCACGGACAGCTACGCATGTGGTTGTTGTAGCGATGTTGGGGATTTGTCGTGCAGGTAATCAGGGAATCTTCGGCTTCAGCGATTGCTGAGAGCCAAGTCTGAGCACTGGGGCGCAGCTGTGGGTTGTTGTGACCTTCTTCAAAACAACGGACAAATAGTTCTTGGAGGCTGGGATGAAGAATTTCCCAAGGGGGTGCAATTGGTGTAGGAAGGTAGGGTACGTACCGCTTTTGGCTGTAAGTGAAATGACCCGATGCAATGCGGGCTTCATAGGGCGGTGGCTCAATAGCGCCTTGAAAAATCCCCGAAAATGGGTGGGTGCCTTCCATTAAGAGTTGAAATACCAGCACCGCTAACCCAAATAAGTCGTGAGAAATTTCGCGATCGTGCTGGGCAAAAGTTTTATTCTGTAGTTCTGGTGGAGTAAACTCTGGTTTACCCACTGGGCAGCGGTAAACAACATTGCTGTTGGGGTCAAGTACTTGGAAAGAGTCTGTGTCTATCAAAGTCACCAGTGCTGTGTCACTGACGAGGATATTTGACTCGTTCACATCACCAATGCAATATCCACTAGTGTGTAAAGCAGCAAAAGCCGCCGCCAAGTTACGAGCCGTGCGGAGCAGGTACTGATAGTTGAATAGGGGGCAGTGTTGGCGACGGGTTCTGGGGTTGTAAAAGTCGATGATTGGACGCATCCCCTCAATGCGTGGCATCAAAAAGCCCAGGATGCTATTTTTGCCATCTGCCGCCCGTAATAAATCCTCTGGCCAAGCGATAGAGATATGCCCTAAACTCGCCGTCGGGTTTTCTGGCGGGTTGGCAAGCATCGCCTGGAGTTTATCAGCATGGGCAGTGGTTGGCTTGTGGTAAATCTTTGCCACCAAGTTGTTATCAGATGGCACTGCATAAACACAAGCTTCACCCCCACGCCCCAAACTGACATTGAGGCTGAGGATTTCTTTTTTCGGGGAACAACGTAGTACCTGCATAATGAAATTACCGCTAACGGGAGTTATTTAAGATGTGAAACCTGTAGATTTTTTGCTTATGAGTTGTTGAATGCAGCTATAATGAGTGTCAAATCGTCATCAGTGCGTTGTGTAATCCGCTCTGAGCGTAAAAACTTTACCAACTGATCCTTTGCTTCTGTCTTATCCTCGGCATTAGCTACAAATTCAAACAGCGGAAAAAAGAAGGGTTTGTGAGGTTCGCCAACAACCATATTCAAAGCCAGCATTTGTAATCCGTCAGTAATGATGCCAACGTTTACTATGTCTGTGCGCCAGATTCTCATCTGCGCTGTATCTAAGGCAGTAGGAGAAGTTAAAAAAGTGGTTTCGTTGATGTATTCGCCGCTGTCGGGTATAGTAAGTGCGAGGAGATTGCCCATGCCATCTTTTGCCACTGCCAAACCATCACCTATTTGCACCACAGCTACAACTTCTGGTGTGGCGACCATCATAATTAAGGTAGTTGCTAAATCTTGAGGCTGTTTGTCACAAGTAGCCGCCTCCTCCTCCACAGCTTTTTTGGCAGCTAGTATGGCATCATTTAAGAGCGATCGCACATAGGCATCATCAGTCAAAGTTTTTCGGCTAAGTCCTTTGGTGGAAATGTTTTCTATTGCTGTCTCTACAGCAACCATCGCTCCCACTTTCCCAAGGCTAGCAGAACCCGCGCCATCTGCTGCGGCCGCCACTAAAACATTATCTGATAATATCTGCCAGTGATGAGCATCCTGACATAATTGATTGTTTTTTAAGTGACTTGTACCACACACAGACGCAGCCACAATCCGCCATTGAGCAATCTGTTTTGATATGTTCATAGATTTTTTTCCAGCAGCTAGCTGCGTAGACATCAAGCTGCGATTTTTAATTAAACAGTCCCCCAACCAATTGGCGGTAGTGCTACCTGTTCGTCCACCTGCGAATGGGAAACAGCCGACATACTAGTTGATAGCCAGACAAACATCTCGATAAAATTTAATCCTTTGAGCTTCAGAGGGGTACGCACAGTTATTTGATTTAAACGCGTCATGTTCGCATTTTCTACACCTACTGTAAAAAATGCTACCCGCTTATTGGCTTCATCTCCCTGTAGGCGCTGGGATGCTTGCTCTACTACATGTTCTAACTCGCCTTGCGGTTCTCCATCGGTAATCATGAATACCCAAGGACGATAGTAAGCAATCCCATTGGCACGATACTGAGATTTCCGCTCTTGAATTATGTCTAAAGCTTTATGAATTCCTGCACCCATTGTAGTTAAACCCTGGGCTGTCAAAATTGGCGGATTGAATTGATCGGCAGTTACAAAGTCTTGCACTACATTGATATTACTATCAAAAGTGACGATCGCCACTTCCACTCGTCTTGCAGCTAAGGAATTTTTGACTAATTCATCCTTTAAACTTAGTAAACCCTGATTTAAAGCCTCAATTGGGTCTCCTTGCATCGAGCCAGATGTGTCTAGTAAGAGTACACAAGGACAACGTGGTTCTGGATTCTCAGCAAATTCTACTACTTCATCAAGTCTTAATGTATCATGCATAACTTTTTGTGTTATGTTAAAGTCCAAAGCTTTATTTCCCTTTTCTCAGAGTATATAATTCCAGTCGCCGAGACGACTATAGAATATAGTATCTATTGGTAGATGCTCTAATCTTTATTAAACAAATTATTTCCATGAAGTTCTCTATATATTTAAGAAAAACTTGAGTACAGTTTAGTTTAGCAAAAAAGAGTTTATCAAAACCCAGTATTACCTGTTGTAATGTATCTACCAAAAATTTATATCCATTAAACCTACAGTACAATAAATACGTAAACTTTCCTAGATAAGTTTTTAAAGATTTTATGTAGGAGAATCGTTGCTTTACAGAAAAGTTATTAACCATAATTAAGCTCATTGGCTCTAGAAGTATACCAGTGTAACTGCGCGAACTTAGAATCAAATTTGCCTTTTTAAGTGAGTGGGCATAAATAAACGTCATTAGCCAAGAGTTCTCAGTAGTGGGTAAAATCCAGAATTAACCAACATCTAGTGATAATCTAGCTATGATAAGTGTTTGCCTTTATTCATACCCAACTGCTTTTTGTTTGAGATAAATTAAGTAGAATGTGTCAAATGCAACAAAGTAATTATAAAATTTATAATCTTTTATAAAAATACATATTTTAAAATAAATAATTTGTGCGTAGAGAAATATTACAAAAAAAAGAATACTCATAGCTGATATTTTCAATCTACAAATGTTCGGTTGTTGATTCCGTAAAAAAACTTGAAAAATATGAATAACTCAGGTGCATTCACCAAACTACGTCCTCTAAGTTTGTTAAGACAGTTATCCAATTGTTCCGACAGTACTTGTTTAGAAGCATTTAGTAACTCAGTTTCTTGGTCGATTTACTTAGAACAGGGCAAAATAACTTACGCTACCCATTCAGTGGAACCCTTTGATCGATTAGAACGCCATTTGCGTCGTCTCAGCCATCAAATACCGCTGCTTACCAATGATGTTCGTGCTCAAGTACGTCTGATGTTTGAACCCGACTCACACAGTCAATTAATCGAACATGACAGCAATTCGAGAAGCAACCCTCCTGAGTATCAGGCTATATCCTGGCTTATTAGCCAACAACATCTACATTCTACCCAAGCAGCAGTGCTGATTCAAGAATTAGTTAAAGAGGTAATTGAATCATTTTTGCTAATTAGAGAAGGTACTTATGAATTAACAGAACCAGTTAATAGAATGCCAAAAATTTGTCGGCTAGATGTAGAAAAAATTCTAGAACGCTGCCAAGTAAGATTACAAAATTGGCAGGCTTTTGTTCCCCAAATTTCTTCTCAATATCAACGTCCATATCTATTGATTAACAGCAAAATTGAGGAAGAAGATTTACCAAAACTTCAACCAGATTTAACTAATTGGATGAAGGGTTTCAGCCTGTGTCATCTGGCTACCATTTTGAATCAAGATGAAATCCAACTGGCTCGCAATTTATACCCTTACATACTTAAGGGTGCGATTATCTTGCATGAACCTGATCCACCATTTGATAGATTACCAAAGATATTTGAAGAGCGATGTCTACAACGGGCTACGCCTACGCTTTTCTCAAAATTGGTTCTGGGGTTAGTTGACACCAAAGAAAAACTAAGTACCAGCGTCAACTCTTACCCAAATATTTCTGAAGAAAATATAGCTCCTGTTCAGCGATTACCACAGATTTCTGCTCCTCCAAAAGAGAACTTTCAGGAACCAACAATATCAAATAACATAAATCCTGCTTCCCAAAAAGTAACGGCTGCTACTGTAACGCCACAAAAAGTCCACAAAATCGTTTCTGTGGATGATAGCCCCACAATTCTCAAAGAAATTAGCCATTTCTTAGAAAATGAAAATTTCTCTGTAGTGACTATTAACGATCCAGTCAAAGCCGTTTTGTCAATTATAAGGCACAAACCAGACTTAATTTTGTTGGATTTAAACATGCTAGGAATTGATGGTTATGAGTTGTGTCGGATTATACGAAATAATTCCTTATTTCAGAAGACTCCTATCATCTTTGTCACTGGTAATAAAGGGATTGTGGACAAAGTAAAAGCAAAATTAGTTGGGGCATCTGGATATCTCACTAAACCGTTTAGCCGCGCCGAATTACTGAAAATAGTCTTCATGCATTTGACTTAAATTAACCACTCCAATGAGTTTTTTTATGCACATTACTTTATGCGATAATCTACACATGACTACTAATCTAGAAATTGACGACAACCTAATTAAGGAAGCTCTCGAACTTGGTGGTCATCCAACCAAGGATGCTGTTGTTGAAGAGGCATTATGAGAGTATGTACAGCGTCGAAAGCAACTGAAAATTATGGAGCTATTTGGTACGATTGAATACGAAGATGATTATGACTACAAGCAACAGCGCCGCAGTGGATGAAAGTCATTGTTGATACTTCAGTCTGGTCTTTAGCTCTCAGACGCAATTATAAAGTTGACGACTTACCCCATGTTGTCGTGTTGCGAGAATTAATTACTGATGGTCGAGTGGTCAAAGATTTAAGTTGTCCAATAGTATCAGGAAGTTTATCAAAAGAACCAAGACTACTTATACAACCCCGAATTTGTAGTTTTTTAAGATATTTCAACTTGCCGATAGTTTCTGGTAGTTCTTTAAGTTTCCAACAATCACAAATATCTAGATCGCTTAAACTTCTAAGATTGCCTAGACGTACATCGGCTTACTAGGGGCGATCGCAAAAAATGTAAAGATAAAGTAAAAAACCGATATTGTTCTGCCAGTCTAACGTAGTAGGATTGTTCAAGTGAAAGGGTACGCCTTGCGGGACGAGTAGCCATCGATCGCTAGTAGGCACCCTAAAATAAGAGCAAAAGACGATTCCTAAAACAAGCACACTCCATGCGTATTTCTCTAAATTGGCTGCGCGAACTAGTAGAGATAAAACTTAGTCCAGAAGAATTAGCCGAAACCCTGACAATGGCGGGGTTTGAGGTAGAAGATATTGAAGACCGCCGCACTTGGGCAAATGGCGTGGTTATCGGGAAAGTGCTTGAGCGTCAACCCCATCCCAACGCCGATAAATTAAGTGTTTGCCAAGTCGATATCGGCGCAGGTGAGACTTTAAATATTGTCTGTGGTGCTGCCAATGTGAAGGCAGATATCTATGTGCCAGTGGCAACTACGGGTACTTACTTACCCAACATCGATTTAAAAATCAAACCTGCAAAACTGCGTGGTGTCCCATCTCAGGGCATGATTTGTTCTTTAAAGGAACTCGGTTTACCCACCGATGTAGACGGAATTCATATTTTTACCCAGGAAAATTTACCATTGGGTAGTGATGTGCGTCCGTTGTTGGGTTTAGATGATGTAATTTTAGACCTCACCGCAACTGCTAATCGCGCTGATGCTCTGAGTATGGTGGGCATAGCACGGGAAGTAGCAGCTTTAACTGGTGGAAAGTTGAGCATTCCTGAACCAGGTGAAGTCTCTATTCCCAAAAATGCCGGAAATTTAGCTTTAAAAATTGCCGATACCCAAGCTTGTCCTGCATACATCGGTACGGTAATTGAACACGTAAAAATTGCTTCATCTCCTGAATGGCTGCAACAGCGTTTGCGGTCTGCTGGAGTACGTCCCATTAGTAATGTTGTGGATATTACTAACTACGTGTTGTTGGAATGGGGACAACCACTACACGCCTTTGATTGCGATCGCTTAAAATCTGTTGCAAGTAGCGAAAATTTAACCATCGGCGTTCGCTTCGCCACTGCTGGAGAATCTCTCAAAACCCTGGATGGACAAACTCGCACCCTATCAACCCAAAATTTGTTAATTACCGCTAACGAAAAACCCGTTGCACTGGCGGGAGTCATGGGTGGAGAAGAAACAGAAGTCCATGAAGGGACTCAAAGCTTAGTTTTAGAAGCAGCATTATTTGATTCCGTAGCAATTCGCCGTTCTTCCCGGAGTGTTGGTTTAAGAAGTGAGGCTTCTGGGAGATATGAACGGGGAGTTAACCGGGCTGAGTTGGAAATAGCTAATCGCCGCGCCTTATCCTTAATTAGCGAATTAGCTAGTGGAATTCTTGTCCAGCAAGAAATTGCCGACACCCGCCCCGATCCATCTACCTGGAGTCGTTCTATCGCCCTGCGTTTAGACCGAGTTAATCAGATATTGGGGCCAATCGAATTGGAAGAGGACACAGGTGAACTCCAAGAACAAGATGTTGAGCGCATCCTGACTGCATTGGGATGTAAGTTAACTCCTTCAGGAGAAGATAGCAGTCATCAACCCACATGGTCTGTCTCTGTTCCACCTTATCGTTACCGTGACTTAGAACGAGAAATTGACTTAATTGAAGAAATTGCTCGTCTCTATGGTTACAACAAATTCTGCGATACCCTACCAGAAAAAGCGGAAGCTGGCTATCTGCCTTTAGACGAGGAACTGATTCGCAAGATACGAGCTTTCCTCCGGGCTGAAGGGTTAACAGAATTAATCCACTATTCTTTAGTCAAACCAGGAGAAGACAGAGAAATAGTACTGTCAAATCCCTTATTTGCCGAATATTCAGCGCTGCGAAACGATTTGATTGCCGGGTTGATTGATGCCTTTCAATACAATTTAGAGCAAGGTAATGGTGCCCTCAACGGTTTTGAAATCGGGCAAATTTTCTGGCAAGGAGAAGACGGATTGCAAGAGACAGAAGCCCTTGCAGGGATTATGGGAGGCGATCGCACCGTTGGCAAATGGTCAAAAAGTGGGCGCGAACAACCCATCACTTGGTTTGAAGCCAAAGGTATTTTAGAAAGTGTATTTCGGCAACTTGCCTTGCAGGTAGAATTTCAACCCGATCGCCGCGACGAGCGCTTACATCCAGGACGCACCGCTTCCCTATGGATTCGGGGTAACAGACTGGGTATTTTTGGACAACTCCATCCCCAACTGCGACGAGAAAAAGGTTTACCAGATTCCGTTTATGTTTTCCAGTTGGATCTAGATGTGCTTTTAGAATCTTTAGGACAAGACGAAATTCTTGTGCCAACATTCCAGCCCTATTCTACTTATCCAGCTAGCGATCGCGACATCGCCTTTTTCGCACCCGTGAAAATCTCAGTTTCCGAAATTGAAAAAGTAATTAACAAAGCGGGCAAAGATTTGCTCGAATCAGTGGAATTATTTGATGAATATCGCGGCGAAAATGTCCCCGAAGGACAGCGGAGTTTAGCATTCCGCTTAATTTATCGGGCTAGCGATCGCACTCTTACTGAAGCTGAAGTTGAACCAGTACACAATAAAGTCCGCGAAGCTTTAGTGGAAAAATTCGGCGTAAATCTGAGAAGTTAGTTATTGGGCATTGGAAAGAGGACTTGGGGACAAGGAGAATTGGGGACAAGGGGAAAGACTTGTTGCAAGTTCTCACAAGTCACCTTGTCACCTTGTCCCCCTGCTCCCTGCTTCCCCTGCTCCCCACTCATTTTTTATTTGGAATTAATTAGCTATGCCTAAATATGTACTCTGGGGAACTTACTGCGAAGACGTTATTGAAAAACGCGCCCCCCACCGTCAAGCTCACTTAGACGGATTAGCAAAACAAAAAGAATCCGGTGTGCTGATTACCATTGGCCCCACCAAAGATGTCACAAAAGTTTTTGGGATTTATGAAGCCGAAGACGAAGCCACTGTACGCCAGTTAATTGAAAATGACCCCTATTGGAAAAATGGCATCTGGACTGAGTATTCTGTTAAAGAATGGATTCAGGCTTTTTAAATTAAGTATGGAGCATGGGGAATAAGGAATGAGTCTTTAATACTCGCTAACGAGTCTTTGATACTCGCCCACAAGTCTTTGATACTCGTGAACAAGTCTTTAATACTCGCCCACGAGTCTTTAATACTCGTGAACAAGTCTTTGATACTCGCCCACGAGTCTTTGATACTCGTGAATGAGTCTTTGATACTCGCCCACGAGTCTTTGATACTCGCCCAAGAGTCTTTGATACTCGCCCACGAGTCTTTGATACTCGTGAACAAGTCTTTGAACTCCACTCTCCTGCCTCCCCTGCCTCCCCCCCTCATCC
>NZ_WBKL01000126.1:0-11913 GCF_015714705.1 Nostoc sp. NZL
AGAGATTATGGCGGGAGCCTTCTCTCCGATTTAGGTAAAGTCCCTTCTACAGCTTTTTCCAAAACATTGCCAGAAGTAACTGCTCTTGCACCTTGAGTCATTTTTATCCTGATTATCTTCAAAAGGTTTCCTGATTTTAGGATTCCCTGGAAGCAACAGTAAATACTTAGGTTATATAAATTTTGAGAGATTTCCTCATTTCCAGCTAGAGGCTGGAAACGATGTTTTAACAGGGTTTTGGCTGAAGTTGACATGTATAGGCAGTGCCGTGTTATCTCACCGCATACGTGTCAACTTAACGTGAAAGCCATCCTAGAAGCAGCTTTTAGATATTGTCTCGTTCCCAGTCTCCAACTGGGAATGCCATCCTTGGGGCTGCCGCCTCTCTTGCTGGCGGCAGAGCCGCCAGGAGCAGCATTTCCAGCCCAGAGGCTGGAAACGAGATTTGAAAAGGCTTTTAGCTTAAGTTGACACCAATGATCTCACCGTAACTCCTATATACTTATTTTTGAAGGTTCATCCTTTTGAATTCATGCGTCCCCGCCAGAACATCTCGGAAATATTTTCGACTTTCATCCAATTTGAAGCCGATCGCTTCAACTGTTGGATATATGATGCCAAACTACGGCGCAGTATCCAAAATTGCTTGGTACAGATATTAGAAACGAAACACTCAGAAAATTTTTGGGCGATTTACTGGCATAAGAACTGGCAAAATCAGCCTAACTCTCTAGCTGAAGCGCATCTATCGGCTTATTTGCAAGAGACTTGTTATTGGTCAGCGCAAAGGACGATCCCTCAAATTTCTAGTGTGCAGTGCACCTTGTCTGACTGTTTTCAAATAGCGATCGCAGAAGTGCCAAAAATTCTCAAAGCCTGCGATCCTGACCAAAAAGCCACCCTGAAAAGCTACAGCAATGTGGCTTTTGGCAATGTGATTCGGGATGCTTTGCGGCAAAAACAAGAAATAGATTTTTGTAACGATTGGGCATTGCTGCTAAAGTTGAGCCGCAAGCGACTACAGCAATCATTACAAAATGCTGGGCTAACAGATGAAACTATTGCCCGTTACCTGTTAGCTTGGAAATGTTTTGCAGATGGTTACATTTTGGGTAAATCGCCAGGAGTGCGGAAGTTACAAAGACCTGATCAAGATACTTGGGAAGCGATCGCTCAACTCTACAACCGCGATCGCTTAACACAACTCAACCCATCAGGGACAGAATGCAACGCCCAAACTCTCGAAAAATGGCTACTGTTATCCGCCAAACATGCACGTTCTTATTTATATCCTGTGGTTTCTTCACTCAACGCCCCTAAAACAGGTCAAGCAGACAGTGAATTACAAGATGATTTACCAGATACTACTCAAAATGAATCTTTACTCGCAGATTTAATAGCCAGAGAAGAAGCAGAGACTCAAAAAAACCAACAACAAGAAATCCATAATCTATTAATTAATACTCTGGCAAAACTCTCTCCCCAATCACAACAATTGCTGCAACTCTACTATCAGCAAGGACTTACTCAACAACAAATTGCTAAACAACAGCAAATCCAGCAATATCAAATATCGCGGCAATTGGCTAAAACGAGAGAATCTCTACTACTAGCGATCGCCAAGTGGAGTCAAGAAACAATGCATATTTCTCCAACTTCCAACGTGGTTAAACATATTAGTGCAGTATTAGAGGAATGGTTACAAAATTATTTCAGTAATTTGGAACCTCACTCCTCAAAGGAGCAGTAGCTATGTCATCTTTTTGTGTTCCTCCAACTCAACTGTGGTTAGAGGTGTCTCCTGAAGTTCAAGACCAATCTTGGCAGCAAAGCCAGTCTAGTGTTAGTCCCCGTGGTCGTTGGAATACTTTTCTGAATCAAGTATGCCTCAGTACTTTTCTGCCTTGGTTGCAAGCAGAATATGCACCAGAAGCTACTATTGATACACTTCCAATAACTTGGGAATTTGTCAACGGCACTGCTATAAATCTAGATACAAAACGCTTGGTTCTAATTCCAGATAAAAGCTTAGAAACTAGAGAATTTTCTGTACCACAAGAATGGATAGATATTCCTCAATGGGCAGGAGATTACTACTTGGCTGTACAAGTCAGTCCTGATGGTGAGTGGATGAGAATTTGGGGCTATACCACCCATGAGCAATTAAAAAATCAAGGTAGCTACGATTCCCAAGAACGGACTTACTCTTTAGATGCTAATCAAATGATTGAGGATCTAAATGTGCTTTGGGTAGTACGTCAACTGTATCCTGAAGAACAAACACAAACTGTCATCGCTCCTTTGCCTGTTTTATCAGCTGCTCAAGTAGAAAATTTGTGGCAAAGATTAGCAAGTCCGACAATTACGAATCCTCGCTTGGAATTGCCCTTTGAAATCTGGGGAGCATTGTTAGATAGGGAAGATTGGCCACAAAGGTTTAGACAGAAACCAGCACTTGTCAACTTGCGTCACTGGTTCCAAAATATAGTTGCAGATAGTTGGCAAACAATAGAAAACTTTTTGGGTACACAGCCAGATTTCGCCTTTAGCTTTCGTCAGGTTAATGATTTGGCTCAACAATCAATCCAACGAGTTAAGGAAATTGAGTTACCAACTAGCAATCAAGCTGTAGTGTTAATGTTGACATTAACCACAGAAATAGATAATAAAGTAGGAATCCGTGTTCAATTGTATCCCAAGGAGCGCAATTTTTATTTACCGATAAATATTAGCTTGGCATTGATTTCTGCTTCTGGAGAAATTGTGCAATCAGTGCAAGCACGGGAAACAGATAACTCGATCCAACTCAAAGGCTTCCGATGTCCTGAAAATACAAGTTTTAGTCTTCAGGTTGGTTTAGATGATTTCAATTTCACACAAGAGTTTATCAGCTAGTTTTAGAAATTAATCGCCATGAGTAAACTGATCGTCCTAAACTTAGGAAAAGGAAACTTACAGCAAGGGTTTTCTACGGTCATTGCTCAACTTTGGCAAACTGATGTTCCTACTCCGATGCAATTTACAGGTGGATTACCTGCTGCACCACAATTGGAACGTCTTTATCAACGTTGGCAACAAATGTATACAGCTTTGTATACTAGTTTGGGTTGGCGCAGTCGCAACATTGCAGACTTTGAAATTGATGAAGAAGACGTTACCCATATTTCCCAAGCGGAGTTTGACAACCTCTCTCAAGAATTACAACAAAATCTGAACACATGGCTGAATAGTTCCCTGTTTCTGAATATTGATCGGAAGTTGCGGACTCAACTCTTACCGAACGAGGAAATTCGTTGCATTATTACTGCTGAATCAGATCAAGTTTTGCAGCTTCCCTGGTGTCTGTGGCATTTTTTTAATGATTACCCCCAAGCAGAAATTGCCTTGAGTCCGCCAGAATATGCCCGTTCTGTGAAAACAAATCCTCAAAAAACTCAAGGTAAAGTCAGAATCTTAGCAATTTTAGGCGATCGCCAGGGCATCGATCTCGAAAAAGACCAAAATTTACTTCGGCAATTACCTAATGCTGAACTCAAGTTTTTAGTCGAACCCAACCGTTCCGAACTCACAGAACAATTATGGAAGTCAGGTTGGGATATTCTTTTTTTTGCGGGGCATAGTTCCAGCCAAGGTAAAGGACGAATGCTGCTGAATTCTGGCGAAACTTTAACTATTGACCAATTAAAGTATGGTTTACAAAAGGCGATCGCTCAAGGGTTACAGCTAGCAATTTTTAACTCTTGTGATGGTTTGGGATTAGCACAAGATTTAGCTGATTTGCATTTACCCCAAGTGATTGTCATGCGCGAACCCGTACCAGACCGGGTAGCACAGGAATTTTTGAAGCACTTCCTGGCACTTTTTTCTCAAGGAAAAACTCTGTATGCAGCCGTGAGAGAGGCCAGAGAAAGATTACAATCTCTAGAACATGATTTTCCCTGCGCCACTTGGTTACCTGTCATTTGCCAAAACCCAGCAGAAATTTCGCCAACTTGGCAGGATCTGTGCGGTCAGAGGTTGGGTTTATATCTGCCACGTCCGAATCTAAGGCAGTTACCACTGGTTTTTTTTAATAGCTTAAGTGTTACTTTAATTATCGGATTAATCCGGTTATTCGGTGGGCTGCAACCACTAGAACTAGAAGCATTCGACCAATTAATGCGACTGCGACCCAAAGAACAGCCAGACTCGCGGCTTTTGGTAGTAACTATCACCGACCAAGATATTCAAGCCCAAGGACAGGAACCGCGCCAAGGTTCCTTATCCGATAGGTATCTCAATCTCCTGCTAGCCAAACTGGAACAATATCAACCAGCAGCTATTGGTCTAGATATATACCGAGATTTTCCAGTGAGTGCCAACCAACCAGAACTAGCCAAGCGGATGCAACAAAGCGATCGCTTAATTGCAATCTGTAAACGTGCTGACCCAAAATACGACCCCACAGGCATTTCGCCCCCACCGGAAATACCAGAAACACGGCTAGGTTTTAGCGATTTTGTTGAGGACAATGATGGTGTACTCCGCCGTCATTTGTTGGCGATGACTCCCAACCCGATTTCGTCAAGTTGTACTCCGGCTTCTGCCTTTAACGTGCAGCTAGCATTTCTTTATCTGAAAAAACAGGGAATTATAGCCAAATTTACCCCAAATTGGGATTTGCAACTGGGAAATAAAACTTTCCCACGGTTACAAAATCGGACTAGCGGTTATCAGTCGATAGATGCCCAAGGCAGTCAGATTTTACTAAATTACCGTTTTTCGCCCTCAGTGCAAGCGATCGCACCTCAAGTTACCCTCAGCCAAGTCTTGAACGGACAAATTAACCCAAATGCCTTGAAAAACCGGATTATTCTGATTGGTGTCACTAGTAATAGTAGTAGCGATTACTGGTATACACCCTATGGTAAAAACCCTTCAGAAATCATTCCAGGCATAATCATTCAGGCACAAATGGTCAGTGAAATACTCAGTGCCGCTTTAGACCAAAGACCCATGTTATGGGTTTGGAGTCAATGGGGTGATATTTGCTGGATTTGGGGTTGGTCTTTAACAGGTGGTCTACTAGCTTGGTATCTTCGCAAAATAGCTTACGTCAGTATTGCTGTAACCGTAGCATCAGGTACGCTGTTTGGACTTTGTTTAATCCTGTTCACTCAGGGCGGCTGGATACCCTTAGTACCACCGATGATGTCTTTGCTACTTAGTAGCACTATATTTATCTCTATCAGCAAAAAATTACAGAAATTGTAGAGAACGGAAGTGTAGTAATAAATTAGGTATTAATCTTCAAGAATTAAAAATCCTAATAAATTACTTCTGCGATCGCTAATTAATTTCTTTTATGAAAAAATTACTTTGGTTTCACACTGCCACCCTCATCCCTGCACTGACCTTAGGCATTTTTGACATACCTGGAAATTTGACTGTACAGGCTGAAACCTTAACATCAACAAGCGAAATCAGGTATGTTGCGCCAAGAGTGCAGGAAAAGCCAGGAGAACCGACAGGAAGGCGTAGAGGTGGAGGTAGTCGTGGTTCCTGTAAGCAGTATGAGACTTTGACAGCTTTAGTACCTACAACTAAAACAGGTACAAAAGATTTAGTTTGGGGACAGTCAGCATCTCAAACCCCAACATTTTGGTTCTTTGTGCCTGATAAATTAACTGCAAATGTTCCTGTAGAGTTCGTGCTTCAGGATGAAACAGATAATTATGTATATCAGAAAAAATTTAATCCTTCACAAACATCGGCGGGAATTATCAGTTTAGCAGTACAACCTACATCAACTCTAGAGGCAGGTAAAACTTATCGTTGGACTTTTTCGATTTATTGCGATCCTCAGAAGCCCTCTGCGGCCGTTTATGTTCGAGGTTCAATGACACAAGTGGCCCTCAACCCATCATCGCAACAACAACTTGAGGCAGCTAAAACACCGTTGGCAAGGGCTACTTTTTTTGCCAAACATGGTGTCTGGTATGATGCCTTAACAACTTTAGGAAAACATTTACAAAGCACTAAACACAAAGATCCAAAAATTGCATCAGCTTGGGTTGAGCTACTCAAACAGGTAGATTTAGTTAAGTCTGATACAGATGCGATCGCATCCTGCTGTATTACCAAATAATTTATCGGCATCTGCCAATAAACATTTCGAGAAAAGTTTGCCACATATACTTTCATCCTTGCGGAAGAGGTAATGTATCGCCAAGACAATTGTCATGGCAATAGGGTAATGTACAAGCGCTCCGAGATAGTTATGGAAGGAACTAACGAGCTTAACAGAAGTAGGGATGTCTACATGAAAAACACACAGGGGAACACATTCAGTTCTGAAATGACTGATGAAGATTGGTTTAGCTTAGGAAAATCTGATGCCTGGGCTGGAAAACCCAAAATTTCACCAGAACAAAATTCTCAAGCGGCGAGTATGTATGACTTAGGTTACAGCGAAGGCGAAATTCAACGTTCACCAACTGAAACTAGAAAGGCTCCTTAGTAGTCACAAATCTTCAGAAGGCAGGAGACAGCGATGCCTACGGTTCTTACTAGTACACTGCGGCGTAAATTCAGTTAGGGTATAATACCAAGTTGTGATAGATAGTATTATTTGCTTGAAAGCTAGTCCAGCAGAGCTTAGACGTTAAAGAATACTAACTTTGGCAACTTGGTCGAACACCGCTCACTGGAGAAAATGCTACAGATATTCAATTAAGTATTCCTGGGATTTTTGCAACTACTAATACTCATAATATAGTTCTCACTTATTCTAAAGCTAATATCCAGGTATATGTAGACAATGTGCAAAACTTTTACTATTTTAATTTACTTGAATTAATACCGAAAGAGCAGAAAATATTGTACTATGCACTAACCTTTATTCCTTTAGGAATTTGCTTAACATTTCTAACTATTATCGCCAGAAAAAAATTAAATTTTTACAGGCTGTTGCTTCCTAGTGGGATCTTATTACCTTCTCTAATATTAGAAAGTATTTTGGTAATTGATACTCACAAAAGTATCAGTTTGACAAATATATTAATTGGAATATTTTTTACAGGCGGCACTATGCTGATATTAAAGATAAGAGCTTCAGAATTGCTTAAAAAGCAATTTTAAAATGAATTTTTTGCTGTAATTTGAGTCTTTTTGAAATTTTGAATGTGTTGAAATGTGTCGAGAATTTACACCACCGTATCTAACGGTGTAAGCCACACATAGCACTCTATGGTAAGTTTAGGCATTTATCCAATCGCATGAGCGATCACCGATGGTGGGCGGAACGCCATCGCCTGAAAGCAATGGTTTAAAGCAGCTTAGACTTTTATTGCATGCAAATTGTAACGACGCTGTGATATGCTGACGTTACCAAATAAATGCCCTTGTATTGATTCAATAGTCAGCAGGTTCAGTTCATGCCGCAGGCAACTATCTCTTCAGTAGTTTTAAATAGTTGGTATTGTCCACCTTAAGGGACAAACTGAGCCTTGTAGTCATCAAAAGTATTTGTAATTAACTATGCGTGCAGAAAAACAGGCTATTTTATCAGTCTGTAGATTAGTCTGCCTATAGTTTGTCATTCACGTACTAAGCTTCGTACATACTGTTTGATACCAAAATAAGATTCAAAATCTTGATTCAATAGATTATTTTAACAGTTTGAAACAAGACAAACTATTCATATATGGTATCACTCTCCAATCAGTATGAAATAACTACTAATTTGTAGTTTGTAATTATTAAGAGACAAAGCAACTACTGATTGCAATTATGTATATCAGCAACAGATTGCGGCAAGGTAATAGGAATGATTAATTACAAAATTTTATTGACAATTGATATATGTTTAATCTGAATTATGCACTGGCAATTTTATTTTAACTGAGACGCTAGGAGGAAACTTGAACGGAACAATTCTGATGCGAGAATGGTTTTTTAACACTCGACGAGACATTATGGCGGGTGCAGTCGTAGGACTGGCGCTGATTCCAGAAGCGATCGCCTTTTCCATTATTGCTGGGGTCGATCCGAAAGTCGGGCTATATGCCTCATTTATTATCGCCGTCATGACAGCGTTTTTAGGCGGTAGACCAGGGTCAATTTCCGCCGCTACAGGGGCGATGGCTCTGTTAATGATTGATTTAGTCAAAGATCATGGCTTGCAATATTTATTCGCCGCTACCTTGTTAACAGGGTTATTTCAAGTTGTGTTTGGATTCCTGAAACTGGGTCGTCAAATGAGATTTGTACCCAGAGCAGTGATGATTGGCTATATCAATGCGTTGGCGGTGTTAATTTTTCTCGCCCAGTTGCCCCAACTGACGAATGTGCCGCCGACTGTATATGTGTTAACTATCCTTTCCTTGGCGATTATTTATATTCTGCCTCGCTTTACTAAAGCAGTCCCCTCTCCCCTAGTGGCGCTGGCGGTGATGACGATCGCAGCGATCGCTCTCAAACTTGAGGTTCCCACTGTCGGCGATATGGGAGAGTTACCTACTGCGTTACCGAGTTTTGCTTTGCCCCAAGTGCCGTTAACTCTAGAGACACTAAAGATTATCCTGCCTTATTCTTTGACATTAGCGATCGTTGGTTTGTTAGCTTCATTCTTAACCGCTTCATTAGTGGATGAACTTACAGATACCCCCAGCGATAAAAATCAAGAAGCCAAAGGACAAGGCATTGCAAATATCGTTACTGCCTTTTTTGGAGGTATGGCAGGGTGTGGCATGATTGGGCAATCGGTAATTAATGTCCAGTCTGGCGGACGTGGGAGACTGTCAACCCTTGCGTCCGGGGTTTTCCTGTTATTTGCCATTTTGTTTTTGCAAGATTGGGTCAAGCAAATGCCAATGGCGGCATTAGTAGCCGTGATGATTATGGTGTCAATCGGTACATTTCGCTGGGCATCCTTAAAAAATCTTCCCCGCATCCCCCGCACTGAAACCGCCGTTATGTTAACGACGATGTTTGTGACAATTTTCACCCGTAATTTTGCCCTTGGCGTGGTGACAGGCATCGTTATGAGTACCGTATTTTTCTCTAACAAGATTGCCCAGTTAGTATTTGTGGATAAAGTGTTGAGCGAAGATGGTTTGCATCGCATCTATAAAGTAGCTGGACAAATTTTCTTTTTATCAAGAGATGAGTTTTTAGGGTCTTTTGATTTTACAGAACTGGTAGAGCGCGTCACCATTGATCTAACTTATGCTCACCTGTGGGATCAAGGGGCAGTCGAGGTACTCAATAGAGCAGTATTAAAATTTCGCCGCAATGGCGCAGAAGTAGAACTAATCGGATTAAATGAAGCTAGTGCTACCTTGGTGAATAAATTAACTACCTCTTAAAGTCTGATCCTCTCGGCTTTAGGAGTTTTTTTTGTCACTCTTTATCTTTCAACCCTTTAATTATCATGGGCTAAAACCGTAATGAAAAATATTTTACTTTGTACCGATGGTTCTGCTTTTGCGGAAAATGTTTATCGATATGGAGCTTGGTTTGCTCTGCGATTTAATGCTCAAATTCATGTTTTATTTGTCACTGATATTCGCAGCCAAAAAGTAGTATCCACTGGGAATTTAAGTGGTAGTATTGGGCTTGGGGCTTCAGAAAAATTGCTTAATGAATTAGTAAATTTGGAACATGAAAAAACCAAGCTAAACAATCAAAGAGCAAGATTGATTTTACAAAACGCAGCTGCCACCCTAAGAGAAGAAGGCGTAGAAGGTTTTAACGTCAAAAATAAAACAGGCTTCTTGGTAGATTGTTTTCATGAATTTGAAGAAAATTCAGACTTAATTGTTTTAGGTAAACGGGGAGAAGCCGCAGATTTTACATCGGGACATTTAGGGTCAAATGTAGAGCGAATTGTTCGTAGCACGAAAAAACCATGTTTAGTGACCCCGCGTGAATATAAACCTGTTGAAAGAGTTTTAGTTGCTTATGACGGCAGTTTAACAGGGAAGAAAACACTACAATTTTTAGTAAACTCCTCGTGCTTTCAACAATTAGAAATACATCTATTAAAAGTAACTAAAAATGAAACATATTCCAGAGCAGAAAATAGAGTCAATGAAGCTAGACAGATTTTAGAATCAGTAGGTTTTAATCTTATTTATGCCATTAGAGAAGGTGAAGCAGAAGAGGTTATTAAAAAATATATTAATGAGCAAAATATCAGCCTTTTACTGATGGGAGCGTATGGGCATAGCCGCATTCGTCATTTAGTAATTGGTAGTACGACAGTTCAAATCCTCAGAAGCAGTAATATTCCTGTCTTGTTGTTCCGTTAAGAGGTGGTTAATCAAAGTGATTGTTCATGACTTTAGGTTTTCATTAATCTCCCTGAGTCCCCCTTAAATATTTGATTGTCGATTTAGATGAAGTTCCTGTACTAGGCATAACTTCTCCTTTGGCGCTTGAAAATGCGATTCTAGAGGCCATTGATGCAGGACGGCAAGTGATAGTTGTTGGGGCAACAGGAAAGGTGAAACATCGCTTAGAAAAGTTGGGGATTGCAGGTTTAATTCCCGGACACCACTGGATGGGCGATCGCTTGACTGCACTTCAAGAAGGTTTAACTATGGCAGGGCGAACGCATCTTATTTACTAATAAAAACTAAAAAAGATTACAAAATGACATAGATAATTGCAAAAATTAATAGAACGATAAGCAAACTAAATCAAATATGTTCTCAAAAGATGAATTAGGTTATCTTCATTTGAATGACTATTCATAAATAAGAAAATAATTCAATTATGGAGTATATAAAAGCATGTTTACCTAGAAGACAATAAATCTTTCATGTGAAATATTCGACTCAAGCTTTGATGTACTATTTTAAGCTAATGCTAAAACTCTTAGTAAATAGTTGTTATCCATCGCCGCAAGGAACTGTTTATTTTTGATTCCTCGTTTCACCCGCTTCTCTTTACTTAAAAGGTTGACTGCAATCTGCCGCAATAATGCAAAATTCTGTGGTGCATTATCTTTTCTAATTCGACAGTCATCTTCTTTTAAAGCTACATCTAATATCCAATGTAACGAATTTTCTATCCCCCAATCACTACGAACTCCATTCGCAAATTGTTGAGCGTTTTCTTTAAGACTACTGATAAAATAACGAGTCTCAACTGTTGTTTTACCATCCAATAAACGGACGGACTCTACCATGCCAACACTATTAAAGTTTGACCAAACTGAATCTGGGTCAAGCTGAGACTGAATTTGGGATAACATCACGTAGTGGCGAATTTCATGACGACCATGCCCCGTTTCCTCTGTTTTATATGTACTATGTTGAAGCTCTTCAAAACCCGTGCCTATCCCTGACCTAAATAGTTTTTCTACTTCATCATACAGATTACCTTGGTTCTTTTTTAAGGTAATTACGTAATCTACGTTTTGCTGTGTGATTAACTTCACAATTTCTTTCTGGCAACCAATTGCATCAATCGTTACAATACATCCAGATAGTTTTAATACCTTTAATAATTCTGGAATTGCTGTTATTTCATTTGATTCCTCATCCACCTTTACCTGTCCCATCACTAATTTAGTTGTAGTTGCCCAAGCACTGGTTGAGTCGATGGGGGATGTTATTCCCCGCACCTCTCATTTAGATCCGTGTGTACCGTAGGGTAGGTAGCCAGCGAGTTACCAGTATTGGTACTTTTCCAACCACCCCCCTCCAAACGAAGCATGACCGTTTCCGTATCACTTCGCTTTCCAGTAATCAAAACGTTTGAGAGTTTCACCATCGTAGCGTCCGTATTGGATTTTCTCGTGGCACTGACGACAAACCACAAGGGTTTTTCGTTTACGTGCTGACATTTTGACCATCCATTCTGGACGTTCTTTACATCTATGAAGCTTAATGTCTGCTAGTTTACGGATATGGTGGACTTCAATAT
>NZ_WBKL01000136.1:0-5510 GCF_015714705.1 Nostoc sp. NZL
GTGTGTGCACGCCGAATTTCTCTGGCTTTTGCTGAACCCTTTTTGACTAGAGCCAGTAGTTCTTCCCTCTGTGATTCACTCAGATTAATTTGATACTTTTTGCTCATACACCCTTTTTCCTTCTTCTGCGATCGCTTGTCTGCTTGTGAATACCAATGCATCCACATTGCTATTTAATCACACTTGATTATAACCCCGCAAAATTAATGGGACAGACCACTAGTAATTTGCAATCAATGGTTAGGCAATGAGTGGCGTTCAAACGCTCCAGTGAAACCTCATCAGCAGTCTAGGCGTGATCTCAACTATATGCAAGATTTCTCCATAACATTGAGCGTAATTTTCCAGTCAACAAATGCTGGAACCACACAACTTAGCTTAATTACATCAGTCATCATATGATTACAGGTTGAAATCAGCAGACAATTGCTGATTTCAACCCTATTAGTAACGTTAAAGTCTTACTCAACGCAATGAAAACAATAACTTCACTTTTTAGCGAAGAACGCAACCAACTCCAGACAGATATTGATAACACAACCAACATTGAGGAGATAGTTAAGCTAGTTCAGAACCGACTTGATAATCTCGAAAGAATTTACATTGAAAAGCTTAATTTGGCTCAAGTTCGTCTGGCTTCCTTTTTCCTAGATACGCTGCGGCAATCCATCGCCACTCTTGCTGCGGCTAACTATTCTCAAGTTGATTCAACAGAGCGAAAGCAATTTACTAACTCAGGTACAAAGTTTTTTTCCAGCAGATTAATTCTGAAACTGCTAAAGGGACTAATTTATCTAGGCATCTTAGGTTCGTTATTCTCCTTAACTAAAACTACCCCAGGTGCATGGATGGCTATCTTACTAACCTCTCTACTTCTTGGGCTAGAAGTTGTGCTTCAACTCGACTTAAACAATCAGCAAAATTCCATGTCTCAAGAGCTATTGGAATTACCTCAACCTATGCTCCAGGTTGATAGCAAAGTATTTTTAGATCATCTTGGCGATGCTCTTAACACTATCGACCTAGCAGTCGCTAGAGTAGAAGAATGGAATAAACATGAAGGCGACCTAGCAATAGAAGAACTACCAGAGCTATTGAATTTTCTGCAAAGGCTAATGGGCGCATCAAAACTTGATAAACCCCAAATGGCTTATGAACTTGCGAAACTTCTGCCACAGATTTTAATGTCTCAGGGAATTAACGCTCAAATTTATCGACCAAATGACCCTCACAGCGATCGCGATTATTTTGACTTTGAGCCAAGTATCGACCCCGATACCAAAGAACACGTGACTCTAACTCCTGCTTTGTTAAAAGGCGATCGCTTGATTCGGCGCGGTCGAGTAATTGAGCCAGCATATTCCTCTGCTAGAGAATAATAGACAATAAGGGTATGGAAATTTTAGAAACAATTGGTTTTGATTTGGGGCATGGTGAAACGGCTGTAGCTAAAGCGATCGTGGAAAGCATCGACCCCCCCCAGATGCTGGAAATTAACAACAAGAAGAACCAAATTACAGCCCTTGGTTGGCATCCCAAACTAGGTTATCTTGTCGGCGAACAAGCATTAATTCAAGCTGGCGTTACCCAACTGACAATTTCTTTCAAGCAAAAACCCAACAACGATCCCAAATATCGGGAAACAATTAGCACTTTTGTGGCAACCTACTACCGCCTTTTGAAAGAAAGCAAACAACTTGAAGGTGGGGAAGGTAGCTATTTTTACATTGGTTGCCCTTCAGGATGGTCAGTTAGCGATCGCACCGAATACCAAAAGCTGCTTCAAGAAGCTGGTATTCCCCAACTAAATGTTGTACCCGAATCGCGGGCTGCTTTCATGCAAGCCAAGGAAGCCGGAAAACTGGAGTATGACAAACTTGTTGCATCGGTGCTAATTGTCGATATTGGTTCTTCAACCACAGATTTTACTCTGGTTAAGAGCTTAGAAGAGATCCCGATAGATTTCGGTAGTAATACTTTAGGTGCATCCCTAATTGACAAGGCTATTTTTGCTCGGACTCTCGCCAACCACGAACAAAAAGCATTACTCGAAAAAGTATTTAAGGAATATCCGCATCACCAAGCTCGTTGTGAACTTGCTTGCCGCAAAGCTAAAGAAGATTACTTTTCAAATGAACAGCTATACAGCGATCCTGAATCCTTTGCGCGTGGCTTCGAGTCGATCAACGAACAGATTTATTTTATTCCCCAAGTGAATAAATTGATGATGGAGGAAATTTTAAACCAGCCCTTACCGGAACTGGGGCATGATAGTTGGGTGCGATCGTTTCACGACTCTTTAAAGGAGGCAAAAGAAAAGCTAGAAAAACTTGGAATTGTGCCGAAACTTTTGCTGATGACTGGCGGTGCATCTCGGATGAAGTTTACGCACTTTCTTTGTCAGGAAATGTTTCCCGAACCAGAAACGCTGCTTCGGCCTGATCCTGAACCGGAACGTTGTATTGCACTGGGTTTAGCACGAGTAGGACGATGGGATCTGCGTGCTGCTGCTTTTAAAGAAGAAGTCAACAAACTATTTACCTCGAACAAGCTCAAAGATTTGATTAAAAGGCATATCCCGGAGTTAATTGAATCACTAACTAAGCCTTTGACAGATAGCTTGATTATCAACGCGGTTAAACCAGGTTTAAAAGACTGGCAAAAAAATAAAATACGAACTTTAGCAGATTTGGAAACATCTTTAATCAGTCGTGCAGAACAGTGGCTCAAAAGCGATCTCGCTGTGCAGATAATTAATCATCAATGCGCCTCTTGGTTTAGCAATAAAATCCAACCCGATTTAGCCGCACAAACCGATCCAATATGTCGAAAGTTTCAGATACCTAGAAGTAGCTTAAGGTTTAAGGATAGCATTGACCCAAATTTTGTTAACCCAGAGTTACGAATTGGAGATGCTATCCTGGCTGAAACAGTGGGCTTTATTGTCAATGTAGTAATTGGTGGAGGCACTGTAGCTAGCATCATCACTCTCATCCTAACTGGACATTTAACCTGGCCTATTGCATTAGTATATGGAGCTTCAGTGATGGCGGCAGGAATGGAGCTAAATCGCAAGAGTGTTCAAGAAGTAATCAAGACAAATGTGGATGTACCTAGTTGGGTTCGTTCTAGTTTTTTGAGTGATAGAAAAATCGAGGAGATGTGTGAGCAAATAAAGCCTGAGTTAGAGAAAGTTCTTCAAGAACAACTGACAGCAGATCAAGAGGCTTTTGATAAACTGATTAGCAAAGTTGAGCAAGGGCTTCAAAAAACCCTTTCTACCAAAGTTCAATCTTGCATAATTCTGATTCAATAGCAGTGATATATGCCCGTAAAAAATTCTGATCGCATCGTCTAATTTCTATTAATCGGTAGCGGAACCAGAGTGCTGGCATAATGCAAAAGTCAGAATTTTAGATTTTTTAAATAACGTTCATCTACTCAATTTTAGGTATATCATTCCAGATACAAGCGCAATCAAGCAATCAAGTTATGTGATTGAATGCAGCACAAGGTTTGGAAAATATGGTATCGTTCCATCAACCAGTGTGGGAATTGTCCATTGAAGGTGTCTATGAATCACTAGGAACCACTATTAATGGCTTAACTGAATATCTGGAGTTTGGACTAATTTGGATTCAACCAGCAATTAAGAGAACAGCAAGACAAAGTTACCCAACTTCCTGGAGAAACTGAGTCAAGTTGAATCATGAGAAAATCAGCCGAAACTAAGCAGCAGTTGAGTCAGCTTTGTTAAGTAATGTTCAACCTGAATTCTTAAAGAAAAAGTTGCTATGGGAGAAGCGATCGCTTCAACTTGCCGCAGAAATGAAGGGCGATCGCACTCCTCATAATCTTTACCCAGAAAATGTTTAGGGGATTTTGATAAGTTATTTTTGATGCAGTGTGAAAAACCGGAATCTAGATTTTATAAGGCTTTGAGAATTGTGTTTAAAAATCCGGGATTAACAATGTACCCAATGCATTGGCATTGTAGGGTATTGCCAATGCATTGGGTACGAATTAATAAAATTCTGTATTTAGTGTGGTAAAGACACAAGCTTGTGTGTTACAAAAACCACTCTTGCCAAAAAATATCTGCTAATCTTTCACTCAACTTCTAGCGAAAGAAAGAGTTTGAGGCTAAGTATCTCTGTAATCATGAATGCGGACAAGTGTTAACCCTCTTAATAAGTGATATGCCGCAATATTTCGGAAAACTACCCACTACTAACCAACCTTGGACAACTGTTAGTAATGTAAAAGCTATAACCTGGGACAATAATATTATTAATTTTGATTGTGGCGACTCACGCTTTACCGTCAGCGTACTTGCGCCTAATTTAATCCGCGTGCGTTTTGCACCAACAGGGCAATTTGTGCCCCGCCGCTCTTGGGCAGTGACGCTAGATGATGGAGAATGGGCGACAACACCTTTTGCAGTCCGGGAAACTGAAGCAACGGTAGAAATTGAAACAGCGCAGATTCGTGTGTGCGTCCAGCGAGAAAAGTGCCGCATCGCCTGTTTTGATAAAGCTAATCGTCCTTTTGCTCAAGATGCAGAGATGGGTATAGGTTGGCGGATGGGTGCAGTTGCAGGATGGAAAGAAATTGCAGCCGATGAACATTTCTATGGTTTTGGTGAACGCACAGGCTTTCTGGATAAACTCAGCGAAGTAAAAACCAACTGGACAACGGATGCCTTAGATTATGATGCACTGACTGATGAAATGTACCAAGCAATTCCATTTTTTATGGCTTTGCGCCCAGAGTTAGGCTACGGCATCTTTTTCAACACTACTTTTTGGAGTCAGTTCGATATCGGTGCTGAACAGCCAGGTATTTGGAAGATGGAAACTCGTGGCGGGGAGTTGGATTATTACATTATCTACGGCCCCGAACCAGCCCAAATCCTGGAGACTTACACTCAGCTAACTGGGAGAATGCCATTACCGCCTAAATGGGCGCTAGGTTATCACCAATGTCGCTGGAGTTACGAATCAGAAACCGTTGTACGGGAACTGGCGCAAGAATTTCGTCAGCGCCGCATTCCCTGCGATGTTATTCACTTGGATATTGACTATATGCGGGGTTATCGGGTGTTTACTTGGAGTCCTCAACGCTTTCCCAACCCGGCAAAACTCATTAGTGATTTAGCAGAGGATGGTTTCAAAACAGTCACAATCATCGATCCTGGTGTGAAATATGAACCAGAAGCCAACTATCACGTTTTTGACCAAGGATTAGAAAACGATTATTTTGTGCGTAAAGCTGATGGTGCGTTGTTTCACGGTTACGTTTGGCCTGAGAAAGCTGTTTTTCCTGACTTTTTACGTCCTGAAGTGTCTAACTGGTGGGCTGATTTACACAAAAGCCTAACTGATATTGGAGTGGCAGGAATTTGGAATGATATGAATGAACCTGCCATAAACGATCGCCCTTTCGGGGATGATGGTGAAAAGATTTGGTTTCCGCTAGATGCACCGCAGGGGGGTGAGGAGGCTGTCTCT
>NZ_WBKL01000144.1:0-13562 GCF_015714705.1 Nostoc sp. NZL
GTGGTAACTGTTGCAGTTCCACCCTACTACACCAGTCAGAATTGCTCTAACTGTGGTGAGGTTGTCAAAAAAACTTTGAGTACCAGGACTCATTGCTGCCCCCATTGCGGAACAGCCTTAGACCGTGACCATAATGCAGCGCTGAATATTCTTGAAATTGGACTCCGTACTGTGGGGCACACAGGAACGTTAATCGCCTCTGGAGACATCGACCTCTGCGTGGGTGAGGAAACTCCTCCAAGTAAGTCGGGTCGCGGAAAGAGGAAGTCCAAAGAGCGATCTTTGGAATCCCCCGCTATATCAGGTACTCCTGATTAGCGCCGGGAGGATGTCAATACGGATAACTAACGAGCTTAATGAGTTCTATTTACTAGAACACCAATTCAGTAATCCTGGAAGAACCTCTCCCCCAACCCCTCTCCAACGCAAAGAGAGGAGTTTGGCTCCCCCTTCCCTAGCAGGGAAAGGGGCTGGGGGGTTAGGTTTTAGGTTTTTGATTACTGAATTCGTATTGGACTTTCAAGGAGCAGGAGAGTTGCCAAGTAGTTGAAATCTTGTTGACCTTTATGCTTAAAATTGCACAAGAGGTTTATTTAGCATCTACTAAAAGCTAAAGTCAACCCTTTGCAGGACTCCGATAAGCAATGCTGACTGAAATTTTGCCTTTCCGCTTTGAGTTAAACACGATCGCGATCGCAGGAGCGAGTTTGTGGTCATTGGCCTTATATCTAGGTTTTTCCCCAGTCAACGAATGGGTAATCGAGCAACTTAATCGCTGGTTTAACTTTGCAGAGCGATCGCTTTACACCAGCCAGACAGAATTTGAAAAGACTCGTAAAGCCAGAGAATCCCAAAACGCTTTCTATGCATCATTATTCAGCATCACGCCTTTTTTGGTAGTTGGTGCTTTATGTAACTGGGGTCTGGAAATTAGTTTAGGTGAGAGTTGGGGAATTAGTACAGGTATATTGGCTTGCATGGGCGCTGGCATTTATGAACTTGGGCGCAGGGATGGAGAATCTTCGGATTAATGAAGATCAGGGGGATGGGGGAGAAATTTCTGACTTCTTTATCCTCTCTCCATTAAGCAACACTATGTAGGCGCAATAATACGTCCCTAATCCTAAAGATTAGATTTTTTTATTAGAATTATGGAGCATAGAAATTTATTAAAAATAAAATTATGAAAAAACTTTTAGTGAGCTTGGCATTAGTGTCAGCAAGTATTTGTACAGTACTATCTGTATCTGCTTTGTCAAATGCTTTGTCAGATCGTTGCTCAATTCAGAATCAACTTAGCACCCTTCCGCCCGAAATATTCCAAAAAATCTTTCCTGAAGAAACTAATCGGTTAACTATATTTCAAAAACGTCCGCTGACATCAGCTTCGGAAAAGGAGATTAGGCAAGCTGCTGTAAACTATACCCTTGCGAACTCTTGCCAATTTAAGATACTCAGCGGCACACCGGAAGCAATCTTTGCCCGTTCAATCAAAGCTGCTGAAATTCCTTCTACTGGTTTTGGTGAGTTTGAGTTTATGGGTAAAGAACCACCATTGATGTTAGTAGTAGTCAAAGGAAACTTTGACATTAGCGGTTCTACCTCTGGCGGCTTTCAAAGTTCAAATCCTCGTCGTTCAACAAAGTACACGGCTTATATTTTTGACCTCCAGGCTGGTACACCAATTTTTTCAGCGACTGGATTGGCAGGAAAATACTTCCGCAATGCCCTTAATGACTCAACTTTGCCAGATGATTTAGAATCTGTTGATCTTTAATTGTTACTAAATTTCCTCACTAACAATCTGTGCTATTTTCTGGGCTGCACCGCTTTCGCCACGAATCTTGCGGAGTTTAGCGCGGATATCATCCAATTTTTCTGGATAGGCTAATAATTCTATAACCATTTCCCCAACTTCTTGCGGTTGAAGTTTACCCATAAGTTCTGGCACTATCTCTTCCCGTGCCCAGATATTTGGCCATGCTAATAAACCTTTGTGTCTCACAAATCTCAGGAATAACCAATTAATCACGTTGGCAAAGGATGTACCTACCCCTGGCAGATTTGCCAACAACCCAGGTAAACCATCCCAAGCACGCATGGCATCAAGTTGCTGTGTTGGCAGTAAAACAATCATTGGCACTCCCAAAGCACCGAGTTCGGCAGTGTTTGCCCCCACTGTAGTTAAGCAGATACAGCATTGGGATAATAAATTATATGCAGGGTTTACTTGCCACAGTTCCACAGTTAAGCCCGTTGTTGTTTTGAGCAATGCCTTGCCTGTAGCGTCCTTTGGGAAAATTAAGGAAGCACCACCAAAGCCAAAGGTTTCAGCAATAGGGTTCTTTTGGGGATCGGCAAAACTAGCTAAAGTTTGTAAATCCAATGTTGGGGCTACAGGAATTACAAACTTGGTTTGGGGTCTTTTTGTATGAACGTATTCGGCAATGCCTAGACTTAATGGTACTCCTTGGGCTAATTTTGCCGCTTTTGAACCAGGGAGCAGACCAATTAATTCAGTTTTGAGTGATGCAGTAATAGGCAAAGGGGAATTTGAATCTAGGCTTTCTCCTGCTTCTACCATCAAATCACCGACAACGGTGAATTTGTGAGCATATTTTTGGGGGACATCGGCAGCAACTTCAGGTTTCATCACGCCAAAGCGGTCAATCCAGTTATGCCAACGGGCTGACCATTCAGCGTAAACTACTGTACGATATCCCAGCTTTTTGCCTATAACTACGGGGAAAATTTGATCGCCACCGAGGAAAATAACTACGCCGCGACTTCTCCAGTCCCAATTCTCAAATGTTTTACCCCAGAGCAAAAATTGCCAAAAATGCTCTGCTCCCTGTACTCTATCTACTTCTGGGTAAGAAAGAGCGATCGCAGCTTCTTTACCACTAGCATTTGAGCAAGGCGATAATACCACAGAAATCCTGACTACAGAAGGGTCATTCCCTAATTCTTGCCGCAACGCCTTCACTACTGGACGCACCCAGGTTGTTACTTCACCTGGGCCATTTGAAAGGATGAGAATATCTACTTGAGTCATTAGTTAATGGTCAAGAGTTAGGGGTCATTAGTCAAGAGGCAAGTATTACCTAATTCGTTCCTACGGTATTAATCAAAGCCTTAATGCCAAATCCGACCCGCATCGGCATTCAGAAAACACTGGCAATGGCTCAATTCTCAGTTAAAGGAGCAACGGGAGTTATTTAATTTCAGCGGGGCGATCGTTAGAGTGCGTGCCAATTTTAATTCCAGTGGTTTTGTGTTTACACCGAGCGATCGCCCTCTGCTATGTAAAGAAAAATTTACAAATAGGTGAGCGAATACTTTTAAACATAGTCAACAATTACAAAGAAATATTTCGTTTTTTATATCGATTTGTGTCATATAGGCGATAAAATGCCTACTGGGCAAGCGTTTTCTGATAAAAAACAGATATTGCCTAAAAGATCACAAGTTACCTGTGGCTGATGATGCCGCTAGGAACTTCCAGAGAGAACACGCATCAAAGGAGCCGAAGAAGCATGTTCACACACGTCAAGTCCACCATTAGACACATTGCGCCTGATAACTTACGCGGACGTAGTTTAATCAAGGTGGTCTATGTCGTGCTTGAGTCCCAGTACCAGAGTGCATTGTCGCAAGCGGTTCGCACGATTAATGCGAACAATCCCAACTTGGCGATTGAAATCAGCGGGTACTTGATTGAGGAACTCCGCGACCCAGAGAACTACGAAGAGTTCAAACGAGAAATTGAGAATGCGAATATCTTCATCGCTTCCCTCATTTTCATCGAAGACTTAGCACAGAAAGTAGTAGCAGCAGTAGAACCACACCGCGATCATCTGGACGTTTCCGTTGTCTTTCCCTCGATGCCAGAAGTAATGCGCCTGAATAAAATGGGCAGCTTTTCTTTGGCACAGTTGGGTCAGTCAAAGAGTGTAATCGCCCAATTCATGCGGAAACGCAAAGAAAAATCCGGTGCGGGATTCCAAGATGGGATGCTGAAGCTTTTGCGAACGCTGCCGCAAGTGCTGAAGTTCCTACCAATGGATAAAGCACAAGACGCGCGAAATTTCATGCTCAGTTTTCAGTATTGGCTAGGTGGTTCACCAGAAAATCTGGAAAACTTCTTGCTGATGCTAGCTGATAAATATGTATTTAAAGGTTTAGAGAAACAAAATTTTGCACCTTCTACATATGAACAGCCGGTGGTTTATCCCGATTTAGGGATTTGGCATCCTTTGGCTCCCAGTATGTTTGAAGATGTCAGAGAGTACCTTAATTGGTACACAGCTCGTAAGGATATTTCTAGTGATCTCAAAGATCCCCTAGCTCCTTGTGTCGGGTTGGTATTGCAACGCACTCACCTAGTTACAGGGGATGATGCCCATTATGTAGCAATGGTGCAGGAGTTAGAAGCACTAGGCGCACGGGTACTACCAGTATTTGCTGGTGGTTTGGATTTCTCCAAGCCTGTGGAGGCCTACTTCTACGAACCAAATACCAACACACAGTTGGTAGATGCAGTGATATCGCTGACTGGTTTTGCTTTAGTAGGTGGCCCAGCCAGACAAGATCATCCCAAGGCAATTGAGGCACTCAAACGCTTAAACCGTCCTTACATGGTGGCGTTACCCTTAGTATTCCAAACCACAGAAGAGTGGATGGATAGCGATTTAGGGTTACATCCGATTCAAGTAGCTTTGCAAATTGCGATTCCTGAATTGGATGGGGCAATTGAGCCAATTATATTATCGGGTAGAGATGGGACTACAGGGAAAGCGATCGCACTGCGCGATCGGGTTGAAGCTGTCGCCGAACGCGCCTTAAAATGGGCTAACCTCCGCCGCAAGCCGAAGCTAGATAAAAAAGTCGCCATCACTGTTTTCAGCTTCCCACCAGATAAAGGCAACGTCGGAACCGCCGCTTACTTGGATGTATTCGGCTCCATCTACGAGGTGATGAAAGCCCTCAAAAATAACGGCTACGACTTACCAGAATTGCCAGAATCCGCCGAAGCGTTGATGCAAGAAGTCATCCACGATGCTCAAGCGCAGTACAACAGCCCGGAACTCAACGTTGCTTACAAAATGTCGGTTCCTGAGTATGAGGCACTTACCCCTTACTCTCAACGCCTAGAGGAAAACTGGGGGCCACCTCCCGGACATCTCAACAGCGACGGGCAAAATCTGCTGATTTATGGTAAGCAATTCGGTAACGTCTTCATCGGTGTCCAACCTACATTTGGTTACGAAGGCGACCCGATGCGGCTGTTGTTCTCCCGTTCAGCTAGTCCTCACCACGGTTTTGCTGCTTACTACACTTACCTAGAGCAAGTTTGGAAAGCTGATGCAGTACTACACTTTGGTACCCACGGTTCCTTGGAATTCATGCCCGGTAAGCAGATGGGAATGTCTGGTGACTGTTATCCAGATAACTTGATTGGCTCAATTCCCAACCTGTATTACTACGCAGCGAATAATCCGAGTGAAGCGACAATTGCCAAACGTCGGAGTTATGCCGAAACAATTTCTTACTTGACACCTCCGGCAGAAAATGCTGGTTTGTATAAAGGTTTGAAGGAACTCAGCGAGTTAATTGCTTCCTACCAAACCTTGAAAGATAGTGGACGCGGTGTTTCCATTGTCAACAGCATCATGGATAAATGCCGGATCGTGAATCTGGATAAGGATATTCACCTGCCAGAAACCGATGCCAGAGACATGAGTGCCGATGAGCGGGATAATATTGTTGGCAACGTCTACCGCAAGTTGATGGAAATCGAGTCGCGGTTGTTGCCTTGTGGTTTGCACGTCATTGGTAAACCCCCAAGTGCAGAAGAAGCGATCGCAACTCTCGTCAACATTGCTAGTCTAGATCGTCAAGAAGAAGGACTTCAAGGCTTACCGGGAATTATCGCTAACAGCATTGGGCGTAACATTGACGATATTTACCAAAATAACGATAGAGGCATTTTAGAAGATGTCCAGTTATTGCAAGATATCACTTTAGCAACTCGTGCAGCAGTTACCGCCCTTGTCCAAGAGCAAATCGACGCGGAAGGACGAGTTTCTCTGGTTTCCCGGTTGAATTTCTTCAACATGGGTAAAAAAGAACCTTGGGTGGAAGCATTGCATAAAGCAGGTTATCCCAAAGTTGACACCGCCGCCCTAAAACCCTTACTTGAGTATTTGGAATTCTGCCTGCAACAAGTTTGTGCCGACAACGAACTAGGAGCATTACTCAGAGGCTTGGAAGGTGAGTACATCCTACCTGGCCCTGGTGGCGATCCCATCCGCAACCCGGATGTTTTGCCTACAGGTAAGAATATCCATGCTTTAGATCCGCAATCCATCCCAACAACAGCAGCAGTACAATCAGCCAAAATCGTTGTAGACAGGCTTTTGATCCGTAACAAAGCGGAAAATGAAGGAAAATGGCCAGAAACCATCGCCTGCGTCCTCTGGGGAACCGATAACATCAAAACTTACGGTGAATCCCTAGCGCAAATTATGTGGATGGTGGGCGTGCGTCCAGTTCCCGATGCTTTGGGACGGGTGAACAAGTTGGAATTGATATCCCTAGAAGAGTTGGGGCGGCCCAGAATTGACGTGGTAATCAACTGTTCTGGTGTATTCCGCGACTTGTTCATCAACCAAATGAACCTGCTAGACCAAGGCGTGAAGATGGCGGCTGAGGCGGATGAACCCTTAGAAATGAACTTTGTTCGCAAACACGCTTTGCAACAAGCTGAAGAAATGGGGATTAATCTGCGTCAAGCAGCGACGCGCGTTTTTTCCAACGCTTCTGGTTCCTACTCGTCAAATATCAACTTGGCGGTAGAAAACAGCACTTGGGATAGCGAAGCCGAGTTGCAGGAAATGTATCTCAATCGGAAATCTTTCTCCTTCAATTCCGATAACCCCGGAATCATGGACGAATCCCGGCAGATTTTTGAAAGTACATTGAAAACTGCTGATGCAACCTTCCAAAATCTGGATTCTTCCGAGATTAGCTTAACGGACGTTTCCCACTACTTTGATTCAGATCCCACCAAGCTGGTAGCAAGTCTGCGGGGTGATGGTAAAAAACCAGCATCTTATATTGCAGATACAACCACAGCTAACGCCCAAGTGCGGACATTATCAGAAACCGTGCGTTTGGATGCGCGTACCAAATTGTTAAATCCCAAATGGTACGAGGGGATGCTATCTCACGGTTACGAAGGTGTGCGCGAACTCTCCAAGCGGTTAGTGAATACAACAGGTTGGAGTGCGACTGCTGGCGCTGTGGATAACTGGATTTATGAGGATACTAATGAAACCTTCATCAAAGATGAAGAAATGCAGAAACGGTTGCTGAACCTTAATCCCCATTCTTTCCGCAAGATTGTATCAACCTTGTTGGAAGTGAATGGACGCGGTTATTGGGAAACTAGCGAGGATAATTTAGATCGTCTGCGCGAGTTGTACCAAGAGGTTGAAGACAGAATTGAAGGGATAGAGTAAGTTGATACATCATCAATAAATTAGCCAGAAAGCACGGTGATACCGTGCTTTCCGTCTATTAACATCTGCTAGATAGTAAGAAAATGCCTGCAAATCAAAGCACATCTGCTGGGTTAGAGTATGGCCCTACAGTCAATGGCAAAATGTATTTATCAAAATACAAACACAGAGGTAATGGTTCTCTACAGCACAAAAATATGTGGTGTATCCCACCTGATACTGAGTACGATATCTTTTGTAATTCTGACAAGCATAATCTGCGTGACGCAAATCAGGATTACTGGGGAGTTTTAGAAATAGGAAAAGCAACACTTGGTACAAATGGAGAGAGACTATCAATATTTCCATGTACATCTAACATTCAAGATCCTTGGCATGGGTATCCAGTTTCACCTGTAGAAGAAAGAAGACGACGTGCTTTACCCCCTGATTTCGATTTATTAGTTGAACAATGGATTAAAGATAAAGTTATTGATAAAGCAGTTGGCCGAAAAATTCAGAAGGAAAAAATATGAGAGTTGTCTCACTAAGATTTCCAGGAAATTTTGAGGATGCGTTCCTATATATGGGACGACTCATTGCAATCACTGAGAACCACTCAGTACGTATTTATGATATGAAAAATGTTGTAAGTAAACTTCAAGAAGATGAGATTTTACTTGATGTACCAACATTATTGTTTTTTAGAAATGATTTGATTGATCAAGAAGAATTTCGTGATCAGCTACATGATGAGTCTGGAAAAGCAGCTTTTCTCAAAGCTATTGACAAAATTGAATCAAAATCAATTCAAATTGATGCAGATTTTATAGAAACTGTTGAATGGGATCTGAAAATAAAGGCAGATATTTTACTTGATTTAAATATTTATAATCGTCGATTGTATATCGGGACAAATACAGGACTTTATCATTTTGATATTGATTGGGAATCAGAAAACACCATACCAATTAATGAAGCTCAAAAGCGCCTTGAGGCAAAGTGTATTCATACAACAGCTAAGTTTGGAACAGTAAATGCTTCATGTGGTTCTGAAGGATTATTTTCATTTCTTGATGATTTTAATTTGGGGAGGAATAATAATCGTAAGGAAAAACATATTCCAGAATACTCACTGCGAAATGCTTGGCTTAATTTTGATGTTGTAAACTATCCAACAACTACTTCCCCAACTTTATTCAGTAGTATTCAAACTAAGCCTCGACAGGAATTAATTGAATCACAGAAAAATTTTGAAAAAGAAAGTTTGATTGTTACTGATTTAGAACAAAGTGAGTTTGACTTTAATAATCTAGTTGTGAATTCTAACCTTAACAACAAAATAGATTTAAAAAATATCCAATTCGTCTATAATAGTTCCAAATCTTTATTTATCAGTACCTATGATGGAAGCTTCTTTACATTAGGGTTACAGGATAATAGCTCTTCTTCTATTCCTAGAATTTCGTATTATAACAAATATATGGGATTAGGAAGCTTAGTTGCTAGTATTCATACACTCGGGGTAAAAAAGGCCGGGATAATTTTAGAAATGGACGAACAAGTTCTTTTGTTCGCACATGGAAAATTCATTCCTATATTTAACAGTGAAGTTATCTCTATTCGCACATTTGCAGGTTCAAAACATTATAAAAATATCGTCAGTCTTACAACTCCTAATGAGATTTTATTAATTGCAATCTTTGATGAAGAAGCATAGTTGCACTACAAGATTTAATATTCCATTGGAGTTGATGGAACAGATATGGTCTGATCGCTTAGTTTTTGAGATTTTCTACAAGGCGATCGCCTACAATGCCATCATACAATCAGCGATCACAACATACAAAAAGACTCAAACTATGAGTCTATCCAACACTAACACTGATAATGCTGGTAAAGACGGCAACCGCGCATCATTTGTCAAGAAAAATGATGCACCTCCACAAATAGCAGTAGCCATCTGAATAGCATCTGGGGTTCTTAAATTATAATCTGCCCTTAATTGTGCCGCATTTTCAGCGATGTCGGGAAAAACTTCGATAGCTGTTAAACCTTGGGAATTAAATAGAATTTCACGATATTGTTGAGCTAATGCTGTGTTTCTTTGCCGCAAGGGATAGACTAATACTTCCGTTATAGTCAAAACTGATGTTACAACGCTAAACTCACCACGAAACATAGCTTCAAAAAAAGCATCTGTAACATCCAAATAATTAGGATTTTCTTCAATAAAGTAAATCAGTGGAGCAGTATCCAAACCAACAATTTGCCCTTGTAACTGGACTAGCCATTCCATGAATCACGTTCCTGATTAACGTATTCTTGAGCATCAATGCCATTCCAGATTTCTTTACCTAACCCACGTAATTCGAGGATACTACGCTTTGGCTTAGGTGTCATCGTCACCTGTTGACGAATTAAGCTTGATAAGTTTTCAATTAAGCGTATTTGCTCTTCAGGAGTTAGGCTTTGAGCTTGCAGTAGTACTTCTTGATAATTAGACATAAAATTTACACTTCCACTTCTCTGGATTCTAAGTCAAATATACACAGACGGACTGCATTTCTTCATTTTACAAATAAATGTAGATAGGTTTAATATCTGCTTGTTTATCAGAATAACTATTGCGATCGCACTCACTCTTCCACACCGGCGATCGCTTTGTTTTTGAGATTTTCTGTAAGGCGATCGCTCTTTTAGGCATACAAGCGTAAAATCAAAACATGACTGTTCAAAAAACAGATATGCTAAAAACGCTTTGGGCTACTGTTCGGGAAGGAAAAATTGAATTGCTGGAGTCAGAGGAATTACCGGAAGGGACAAGAGTGTTAGTGACGCTGCTTCCTGATGATGAAAATGAATTTTGGCTTCAAACCAGTCAAACATCACTCTCATCAGTTTGGGATAATGCTGAGGATGATATCTATGCCGAACTACTCTAAAAATGACATCATTTTGGTTCAGTATCCCTTTTCAGATTTGTCCAGTTCAAAAGTTAGACCTGCTGTTGTTGTAAGTGCGCCACACGTTTCTCAAGACAACCTAATTACACCCTTGACGAGCAAAACTGGAGCATTGCTAGAAAGTGAGTTTGTCTTGTCTGAATGGGCAGCAAGCAGCAGGGCTAAACGTGGCTACAGCAGTCAAGAGAGGTTTATACACAGTGCATAAAAGCTTAGTTGTCAAAGTGATTGGCAAGTTAGCTGATGCTGATGCTGAACTTTTAGAGCAATCTTTGCGGTGTTGGTTGGGGTTGTCATACGTATTGGCAACTTCGCAAAATTGAGAATTGAATGCCTAAACAAAGCGTAGGCGTAGCCCGTCGTAGACATCGCTCACTCTTGGACAACAGGCGATCGCTTTGTTTTTAAGGTTTTGTGCAAGGCGATACCTACGGTGAGCTACGCTAACGCACTTTGGGAAATTTTGGAGGTGTAGTGTACCCCAGCTACGCCTACGCTTCTATATTTTCCACGATATCATAATATGATATCGTGGAATTGATAGTTATACTCAACTTAACTGTAAGATGGCTGTAATTGTATTGATTAAATGGATCTCAATAACAAACAACGTCAGATTTTAGAGTTAATTTTTACAAATCCTGTACCATCTAATATTCTTTGGAAAGATATTGAAAGTTTATTTATAACTATCGGTGCTGATATTACTAAGGGTAGAGGTTCGCGAGTTCGTGTGAAATTAAATGATGTGAAAGCTGTTTTTCACGAACCACATTCTCAAAATGAGACAGATAAAGGAGCAGTCAAATCTGTTAGAGAATTTTTAATTAAGGCAGGAATTGAAATATGATAACTTATAAAGGATACACAGCTAGTATAGAAGTAGATGTAGAAGCGGGAATACTTTTTGGCCAAGTTTTAGATATTAATGACGTAATTACCTTTAAGGCAAAAACTGTAGAGGAAGCGCGTCAAGAATTTCAAATTTCTGTTGATGATTATCTTGCTTTCTGTGAAGAACTAGGAGAGGAGCCTGATAAACCATTCTCTGGTAAACTTCCATTCCGCACAACTCCAGAACACCACCGCAAAATATTTATTGCTGCTAAAAAGGCTGGCAAAAGCATAAATGCTTGGATGGATGAAATCTTAACTGTTGCTGCGGATAAAGTAATCAATACTTAGACTCAACTATTGTAAATATCTTTTTCGCTAAAGTGCATTTTCCTTTGGCATTTTTATGGGAATATTAAAATTTTTTTATGGATGCATTAACTATCAACTTTGCTCCTGTTCTTCAAATAACAGATGAGCAATTCTTCCAGTTATGTCAGATCAATGAATTAATCAGATTTGAGCGTAATGCTGATGGCACATTGCTACTAATGCCTCTAGTCGGAGGCTTAACCAGCAACCGCAATGCTAACTTAACTGCTCAACTTGGAGTCTGGAATCGTGATGAATCACTAGGTATAGCTTTTGGTTCTTCGGTTGGGTTTATTTTACCAAATGGAGCAGTGCGTTCGCCTGACGCATCTTGGTTAAGACGTGACAAATGGGATTCTCTTACACAGGAGCAAAAAGAGAAATTTCCGCCTGTATGTCCTGATTTTGTAGTGGAATTGCGTTCTGATACTGATTGTTTAATAAGGCTACAAAATAAGATGCAAGAGTACCGAGACAACGGTGCTAGATTAGGTTGGTTAATTGATTTAGAAACTCGGCAAGTAGAAATTTATCGCTCTGGTAGAGATGTTGAAGTGCTGCAATCTCCTCCTAGTTTATTAGGAGAAGATATACTGCCTGGATTTGTACTTAATTTTGAAAATATTTGGTGAATTGATTAAAAAACAAAGTGCGATGGCTACAACGCCCTACGCCTACGCTACCTACAAATCTGGATTCTAAGTCAATACGGTTCAGTTAAGCATTTTTTCCGTCTCTCTGTGTCCTCTTCGTCTCTGCGGTTCGTAAAAAAGATTGACTTTGACAAGGAGTTTTAACCTTAACTGAACCGTATTGGATTCTAAGTCGAATATACACAAACAGACAGCATTTGCTTGTTGAGCGATCTCATTTGCTTGTTTAGCGATCGCATTTGCTTGTTCGGCGATAGCATTTGCTTGTTCGGCGACAGCATTTGCTTGTTTGGCGACAGCATTTGCTTGTTCGGCGACAGCATTTGCTTGTTTAGCGATCGCATTTGCTTGTTTGGCGACAGCATTTGCTTGTTTAGCGATCGCATTTGCTTGTTTAGCGATCGCATTTGCTTGTTCGGCGACAGCATTTGCTTGTTCAGCGACAGCATTTGCTTGTTTGGCGATCGCATTTGCTTATTCGGCGACAGCATTTGCTTGTTCGGCGATCGCATTTGCTAATTGTGTTTCCCCTGAAACAATATACAGATGAGTATAAACACAGATTAGCTCCCAATTATTGCGTTGCAATTAAATACACAAAACTACTCTTATCACGTAGAAAGACATCCCAGTATGTTGAAATAGAACTATTCCAGAAATATCTCCCATGTCTCTAAGAACTCGCGGTTCTGCTGCTGTAGACAAAGCTCAACGCCGTCTTGCCCTGCTTAAATCCATTAACGAGAATCTGGATTTAGGGCACGGACTAAGCATTGAAGTTTACACCCGCCTTATCGATAACACCCGTGCCATGCTAGAAGCTCATAATACGCTTCTGTCCAATCTTGATGAATCTCGTAAGACCATAACTCAGATGGACAACGCACTCTCGGAACTGTCTGAAAGGATGCTTACTGGAGTTGCTACTATCTACGGCAGAAATAGCATGGAGTATTCAAAGGCAGGCGGCTCAATTAGAAAGCGGAGTGCAATTGACATCCTCCCGGCGCTAATCAGGAGTACCTGATATAGCGGGGGATTCCAAAGATCGCTCTTTGGACTTCCTCTTTCCGCGACCCGACTTACTTGGAGGAGTTTCCTCACCCACGCAGAGGTCGATGTCTCCAGAGGCGATTAACGTTCCTGTGTGCCCCACAGTACGGAGTCCAATTTCAAGAATATTCAGCGCTGCATTATGGTCACGGTCTAAGGCTGTTCCGCAATGGGGGCAGCAA
>NZ_WBKL01000154.1:0-8683 GCF_015714705.1 Nostoc sp. NZL
CCCTGCCCCCTGCTCCCCTGCCTCTTCTCTCAGGCATAGCTTACAGAATAGGCTGCTGCCTCACACAGAAAGTTGCATTTCAAACAAGAGGCGGCAGCCCGAATTTTAGGGTTCCCAAACTGGGACTGGGAACGAAATTAGTCTAGGAAAGAGTATAACTCATACAACCAGGACTTCAAACTCATGGGATTAGTCAAAAATTTGTCACTTGCTATTCTCGGTACCGGATTCACCGTGTTGGCAACAGCAGTCCAAGCCAAGGCTGTAACATTAACTTACGACAGAAGTATTGGTAGCCCCGGCTTCGGCCCTGGAGAACTGTTTGTACCCCAAGGGATAGCAGTGGATAGCCAAGGGAATACCCTCATAGCTAACGGACGCGGTGTTAACCCGGATGGTACTCCTAACTACAACCTCGGTAACAAAATTGAAAAATTTAGTCCAACCGGTCAGTATATTGGAGCAATTGGCTCCGGCGGCACAGGACCTGGGCAGTTTGACGAGCCAACAACTGTAGACTTTAATCCCGTAACAGGGGATTTGTATTCAGGTGATGTTTACAACAACCGCATCAATCAATTCGATCCTCAGGGTAACTTTATTAGATCCTTTGCAAACGGAGATTTTACCCCTCGCGTCAATGATAGGATTTTCTTTGGGCCATCTGGTCTAACATTTGACAAAACTGGCAACGTTTACGTAGGTGATTTTAACGGCGAAAGAATCCTTAAATTCACACCAGACGGACAGCCAATTGGTGTCATTGGTGGCAGTGTGGGCACTGCACCTGGGCAATTCCAAGGTGTCGCAGGTGTAAGAATTTCCCCAGTTAGTGGAAATATCTTTGTAGCTGACCAGTATAACAATCGCGTTCAAGTACTCGATCCAAATGGTAATCCTCTGTTGGCATTTGGTTCAGAAGGTAGCGGACCTGGACAGCTTCTTCAGCCAATTGGCATCGAAGTGGACGACCAAGAGAATATTTATGTAGCTGATTCTATTAATAGCCGCGTACAGGTATTCGATAAAAACGGTAACTTCTTGACTTCCTTCGGTCAACCAGCCCTCGATGCATCAGGTAACCCTGTACCGCCTCCAGCATTAACTGGTCCTCCTTTTGGCGACCCCCTCGACCTCACTCCCGGCAGATTTAACTGGACGGGTGGTACAACCCTCAAAGATGACAAGCTGTATGTGGGCGATTTCTTCCAAGGTCGTGTCCAAGTGTTAAACGTAGAGGGCAGAAAGCAAGTGCCGGAACCTAATTCAGCATTAGGTTTAGCATTGCTTGGACTTGGGGCTGCTACTATCACATTGCGAAAACGTGGGCAACAACAGTCGGTCTTCGGTTTACAGAAGGAACTGCAAAATAATTCGTAATTCGTAATTAAAAAGTTTCTTAGGGTGCGTTATGCCCTTGGCTAGCGCACCATCTCAATAAACTCGGTGGCGTACTCTCGGCAGTAATACACCCTATGAAAATTTCAGGTTATTAAATCCGGAACAAGGGATATAAAAACTGGATACCACAATAAAGCCAACATGATCAAGGTGCTTTCAGGACATTAAGAGTTCATGCAAATTCTGATTTATTCATACAACTATCATCCAGAACCAATTGGTATTGCACCTTTGATGACTGAACTAGCAGAAGGGCTGGTGAAGCGAGGGCACCAAGTGCGGGTAATAACAGGTATGCCTAACTATCCTCAGCGTCAGATTTACGACGAGTATCGAGGTAAGTTATACGTTACTGAACAAAAAAATGGTGTGACCATTCAGCGTAGTTACCTGCGGATTAAGTCTAAACCTAACCTTATAGATAGACTACTGCTAGAGTTGAGCTTTGTTTTTACAAGTTTGCCACAAGCACTCAAGGGTAAGCGACCTGATGTAATTCTTTTAACAGTGCCGCCGTTACTAGTTTGTTTACCTGCAATCTTAATAGGTTGGCTATACAACTGCCCAGTAGTGCTGAATGTGCAAGATATTCTTCCTGAAGCTGCCGTGCGTGTTGGGCTAATTAAAAATAAGTTGATGATTCAAGCTCTGGAAGCTTTAGAGAAATTTGCCTACCGAACTGCACATACCATTAGCGTAATTGCTGATGGTTTTGTAGATAATTTAATAAATAAAGGTGTACCTGCTAATAAAATTGCCTGCATTCCAAATTGGGTAAATCTAAATTTTATCCGCCCTTTACCGAAGGAGAATAACTCCTGGAGAGCTACCCATCAACTCGATGGTAAATTTGTAGTGCTTTATTCAGGTAATATTGCTCTCACGCAAGGTTTGGAGACAGTAATAGAAGCAGCATCGCGATTGCGTCATATTAATGATATTGTCTTTGCGATCGCAGGTGAATCTCAAGCTCTCGAAAGGTTGCAAAAACATTGTCTTGCTTGTGGCGCAGATAACGTTTTGCTGCTACCGTTGCAACCGCGAGAAAAACTACCGCAAATGTTAGCAGCCGCAGATGTCGGGTTAATTGTCCAAAAAAGCAATGTAATTTCCTTCAACATGCCTTCTAAAATACCACTGCTGTTAGCCAGTGGTCGCCCAATTGTCGGTTCAGTTCCCGCCGCTGGTACTGCTGCTAAAGCTATCAAAGAAAGTGGTGGCGGCATTATTGTTGAGCCAGAGTCAGCAGATGCTTTGGCTGCGGCGGTGTTGGATTTATATAATCAGCCGGAATTAGCAGCACAATTAGGACGCAAAGGAAGAAAGTTTGCCGTAGAAAATTATTCCTTTGAGCAAGCGCTAGATCGGTATGAAGAACTATTTTCTGATGTGATTGCCAAAGAAGCAACAACTTTGGATATCTTGCCCGAATTGAGTTCTAAGGAATCACTTGTTGATATTTGAAAATTGGAAGAAAAATGCCTTTGAAATCTTCTTATTCTGAGCAGCTTAAAAAAACCGACGAAAGCTTAATTGCCCTACTGAGCGATCGCATATCATTATTAGCAGCATTAGAACAACCTTCTTTAGATGAACAACTGGCTGATGTCGCTCCCCTACTCGCTCAAGCTGGTATTCCTGAGTCGGTTTGGGCAGGTGTAATAAATAGTTGTCATGCTAGTCTGATTCCTAAATCTGCAATAAATCATGTCAGTCCCCGACAAATTACCATCATCGGTGGACGCGGCAGGATGGGAAGATTATTTAAAGAGCAGCTTTTGCTAGTAGGTCACAATGTTAGCATTCTCGAACATGAAGATTGGGAGTATGCAGACCAACTATTAAGTCAGGCAGAATTAGTATTAGTCAGCGTTCCCATTGAACATACAGTTGATGTTATCAAGCGTGCAACTAAATACCTTGCCCCAAATACAGCTTTGTGTGACATCACGAGTATAAAGACTCAGCCAACTCAAGCAATGCTCGAATACCATTGCGGCCCAGTTATGGGTTTACATCCAATGTTTGGGCCAAATATCAAATCGTTTTTGGGACAAAAGGTGGTAGTATGTCCAGGCAGAAATGATAATTCATTTCAATGGCTATTAGACTTGATCAAAAGTAAAGGGGGAGAGTTAATTGTTTGCACGCCTGAAGAACACGATCAAATGATGGTAATTATTCAAGCAACGCAGCATTTCTGTAGATTTAGCTTGGGCGTTTTCTTAGCACAAGCAAGAGTGGATATAGAGCAGAGTTTAACAATGTCAACTCCTAACTATCGTCAAGAAATTGACATTGTTAAACGTTTGTTTTCTCAAAATTCTAACTTATGTGTGGATATTATGCTAGCTACAGAAGAAAGGTGTGATGCAATTAGCTTTTTAGCCAATACTTACAGCCGATTGGCAAAACTGGTAGTGGGGAAAGATAGAGACGCATTAATTCAAGAATTTGAAAATACTCAAAGATTTTTTGAGCAAAAAATTAACAATTTTCTACAACCTTTAAATACAACAGTCCAACGAGATTTTAAACCACAGATGCACATAAATATTAGCCTTTGAAGAACAAAAACTATGCTGATAGACATTTTTCACGATCCCGTTTGCCCCTGGTGCAGAATAGGAAAAAAGCATTTATTTGATGCACTGGCACAATGGCCAGAAAAAGAAGTAGATATCCGCTGGCATCCCTTTATTCTCGATAATACTGTTCCTGCTGACGGGTACGAATTTCGCAGTTTTATGCTAGATAGAAAAGGACTCAAAGCGGAAGAATTACAATACCTGTTTGATTCTACGCAATATGCAGGTGAGGCGGCTGGAGTCAAGCTAGATTTTGAAAAAATCCGTTTGGCTGTTAATACTAAGCTTTCGCACCGACTGATTGCACTCGCACCCGCAAGGGTAAAAAACGATGTCGTAGAAGCCATTTATAAAGCTTACTTTGAAGACGGTTTGAACATCGGAGATATTGATGTTCTTGTTGCCATAGGTAGTTATTACCAAATGGATTTTAGGGAACTACGACTGCAATTGAGTGATGATGCTGCGGTTAAAGCCTTTGTGGCTGAATCAATATTTGCTCGACCGCATGGTATCAATAGTGTGCCATTCTTCATCATCAATAATAAAGTCAAGATAAATGGTTCTCATTCGGTAGAAATGTTCCTTCAAGCTTTTAATCGTGCCGCACTTATAGATATATCAGCAAAAATATGGTAGTTGACATTAAGCAAAAAAGTAGATTCAGTCTGCAACCAATTCATCAGCGTGTTTCGGTTACTTTCAACTATGAAGTTTACTTCACCCAAAATTTATTTGAGTTGAAAAATCCTACCTTAGCCCAAGTGATTTCAGGGGATGGGGAGACAAAGCCGAAGAAAGTAGTAGCGATAGTAGACGCAGGAATATTGCAGCATCAACCGGAATTGGTGAAGCAATTAGTAGCGTATACCAAGTTTTATGCAGAGGTACTAGCGATCGCAGCTGAACCGATGATAATTTCAGGAGGAGAAGCTGCCAAAAACGATCGCAATTTAGTAGATCAAATCCAGCAGCAGATTGAAGCAGCCGGATTATGTCGCCACTCTTATGTGTTAGCGATCGGGGGTGGGGCTGTATTGGATTTGGTAGGATATGCTGCTGCAACTGCTCACCGGGGAATTCGCCTAATTCGGATTCCGACGACGGTGTTAGCACAAAATGATTCCGGCGTTGGCGTAAAAAACGGCATCAACGCCTTTGGTAAAAAGAACTTTCTCGGTACATTTGCGCCACCTTATGCCGTTATAAATGATTCTGCCTTTTTGACAACTCTAGACGATCGCGATTGGCGTTCTGGAATCGCAGAAGCCGTCAAAGTGGCGCTAATTAAGGATGCTAGCTTTTTTGATTTTATCCACACTCACAGCACAGCCCTGGCGCGGCGAGACATGGACACCATGCAACAAGTTATTTATCGTTGCGCCCAGTTACACCTAGAACATATTGCCAATAGCGGCGATCCTTTTGAAATGGGTTCGTCTCGTCCCCTGGATTTTGGACATTGGGCGGCTCATAAACTGGAGCATTTGACAAATTATCGCTTGCGTCATGGCGAAGCAGTTGCGATCGGTATTGCTTTGGATAGCACCTATTCTTATTTAGTAGGACTGCTTGATTCTTCAGAGTGGCAACAGATATTAAATACTTTATCAGCGTTAGGTTTCACGTTGTATGTGCCAGAACTAGCTGAGAAGTTATCACAACTGGAACATCCTGATTGTCTGTTCCGGGGTTTAACCGAGTTCCGCGAACACTTGGGTGGAGAATTGACTTTAACGCTTTTACAACGCATTGGAAAAGCAATTGAAGTTCACAAGGTGGATTTGTTATTGTACAGGCAAGCAATATCGCTGTTGCGCGAGTTTTAAATGCATAGGCGCTTCTCTACGAGACGCTACGCGTAGCTTGCTTCCACGAAGTGGTACGCCTTCCCGCAGGGTAGGAACACTGAGGTTTGATGCGAGACAATTTTTCACTACTAACTTGTGAGATTATCTACTACCTTTGAGGGAGGCGAAGAATTGCAAACAGTATTGCCAGGAAATTTACTAGAAAAGCAGTATAAAAAGCGAATAAATTGACACCTAATCGAAAAATTATTCAATGTATTATCTGCTTGATATCTAGTACTCTTAAATAAGAAGCAAAAAGTTTTCCATTACATCTTTATAAACCAATACAGTTCAGTTAAGCATTTATTTTTTCTCTTTCTTCCTTTGCGCCCTTTGCGTCTTTGCGGTAGCCTGCGGCAAGCCGCTCCGCGTCTACGTTAAAAAATTGACTTTGTTTGACAAAGAGTGAAGCCTTAACCCAAGCGTATTGCCTTATAAACGAGTCTAAAGATTTAGATAGTTTGAATTAACTTGGTATAGAGTTATCCAAATTTGTTTTAATTTGAAGATAGTTATCAATAATGATTAAGGGCTGCTGACTAATAAATATTTCAGAGAAATTCCCCATGATTTTTGATTCCCGTTCCTACAAAACCCTTGGCGGTGTAAGTGTTTCTCGCTCCATCACCGAAGTGAAGATGGACATTGCCCTGGAAGATATTCTGTTTCGCTTAAATTCTCAGCGTGGAGGTTTGCTAAGGAGCAGCTATGAATATCCAGGCAGATATAAGAGATGGGCGATCGGATTTGTCAATCCACCATTGGAATTGACTACACAGGGAAATGCTTTTACTTTGATAGCGTTGAATGAACGCGGTGAAGTTCTTTTACCATTACTCCTAGAGCAGCTATCTCAGTCAGAACAACTTGAGAAAATTAGCCAAGATGAGAAGCATCTTGTCGGCTTTATTAAACCTGCAAAAAAACTATTTGCTGAAGAAGAACGTAGTAAACAACCTTCAGCATTTACTGTTATCCGGGAAATTCTATATACTTTTTCTAGTCAAGAAGACGAGCATTTAGGATTGTATGGGGCATTTGGTTATGACTTAGTTTTTCAGTTTGAACCAATTACCCAACGCCTAGAACGTCCTAAAGATCAACGGGATTTAGTGCTTTATCTGCCTGATGACTTGATAGTTGTTGACTACTATCAGCAACGCGCATTTCGTCTAGAATATGAATTTGAAACAGTGCATGGCAGCACTAATAATCTGCCTCGAACAGGTGAGTCTGTAGACTATCGCGGAAAACATCTTCTCCCAAATCAAACTGCTGACCATAAAGTAGGCGAGTATGCTAAAAAAGTCGAGGGTGCGCTCGATTATTTCCGCCGAGGCGATTTATTTGAAGTGGTTCCTAGTCAAAACTTTTTTGAAGGCTATGAAGAAGAACCCAGCAAACTATTTAACACCTTAAAAGAAATAAATCCTAGCCCTTATGGGTTTATTTTTAATTTAGGTGGAGAATATCTGATTGGCGCATCTCCCGAAATGTTTGTGCGGGTTGAAGGTAGGCGGGTAGAAACTTGTCCTATTAGTGGCACTATTAGCCGGGGACAAGATGCTCTTGACGATGCCGTGCAAATTCGTCAGTTACTCAACTCACACAAAGATGAAGCTGAGTTGACCATGTGTACTGATGTCGATCGCAATGACAAATCCCGAATCTGCGAACCTGGTTCAGTACAAGTGATTGGTCGTCGCCAAATTGAATTATACAGCCACCTGATACATACAGTGGATCATGTTGAGGGTACACTGCGATCGCAATTTGATGCTTTAGATGCCTTTCTTTCGCATACATGGGCGGTTACAGTCACTGGCGCACCCAAAAAAGCCGCAATCGATTTTATTGAACAGCATGAACGTAGCGCCCGACGTTGGTATGGTGGAGCAGTTGGCTATTTAAATTTCAATGGGAATTTAAATACTGGATTAATTCTGCGGACAATCCGATTAAAAGACTGCATCGCCGAAGTGCGAGTTGGTGCTACTGTCCTTTATGATTCGATACCCCAAGCAGAAGAACAAGAAACAATTACCAAAGCTGCTGCTTTATTTGAAACAATTCGCCGTGTAAAGCAAACGAGTCAGAAAATTGATGAATCCAGTTCCATAAAATCAACTAAAATCCTCCCAAGTGCCGCAGCTGGTAAACGCATCTTACTAATAGACTATGAAGACTCATTTGTTCATACCCTAGCCAATTACATTCGTCAAACTGGTGCAAACGTCACCACACTCCGTCATGGTTTCTCAGAATCGTTATTCGATACAGAACGCCCTGACTTAGTTGTTTTATCTCCTGGCCCTGGTAGACCAAGTGATTTTCGGGTTCCCCAGACAGTCGGTGCCCTTCTTCATCGCAAAATTCCGATTTTCGGAGTTTGTCTGGGACTGCAAGGCATTGTTGAAGCCTTTGATGGACAATTGGGAGTCCTTAACTATCCCCAACATGGTAAATCCTCACGAATTTTCGTCACCGATTCTAATTCTGTGACCTTCAAAAACTTACCACAATCTTTTCCAGTGGGTAGATATCACTCATTGTTTGCCCTACCGCAACATTTGCCAAAAGAACTGAAGGTAACAGCAATTTCTGATGACGACGTAATTATGGGCATTGAACATCAGACACTTCCCATCGCCGCCGTTCAGTTTCATCCAGAATCAATCATGACTCTAGCGGGAGAAGTCGGTCTGGAAATCATTAAAAATGTGGTGCGTGCATATACAACCAAAGAGTCATTAGTCATTGGTCATTGAAAAGAGGCAGAGGGGCGGGGTGCGGGGGGCAGAGGGGAAAATTCTTCTCCCTTGCTCCCTGCTCCCTGCTCCC
>NZ_WBKL01000161.1:0-3392 GCF_015714705.1 Nostoc sp. NZL
CTAATTTCCCTAATATTATTAATCTCACTTGCCTATACGGCTGCAACTATATCTGGTCAAAAAATAAAACGCATGGGTGTTCAAAAATATGTTGGACGAATTAAAGAATCCTTAAGGATTGTTCGACGACATAGTAGTTTTTATATTGGTCTTTATGGCGACAGTTGGGTTAATTTCATGGAAAATTCTTATGAGTTAGTTACTGAATTATTGAGATTAAGTCCGACTGAAGCGTAAGTACTACCAGCAAGGAGAGAGAGCTATGAAGCTTATTCTATCTGCATCCTAGCCCTTTTTGTAGCCCCGCAAGGGCTTGGTCAGTCCACGCTCTCAAAAAGAAAAACTGTATTTTCAACCTCAATTGACGACACAGTAATTGTATGAAGTTTTTTAGCAATTTCCCTACAAAGTCAACACCCTAGGTTAAGGGCTAATGGCAAAATTTTGGGTTTTTGAAACGCGATAAATCGCCGTCTCTACAAGTTTTTTGGTCTTATCTGAACTGTATTGAGACATAGTAGTTCGCCAAGGAAACTTGGCGGGGTAAAAGGCAAGGGGGAAAGGGAAAAGATGTTTATTCCTTTAACCTTTAACATGAACCCCTTTTCCCAACCCTCACCTAACAATTTTGGGTTGGCAGACTAATAGGTAAGTTATCACTTCTACAACAGTATGCCTCTGCTCCAAAAGTAAAGTTAATTAAATTTGCACAGTTGGGCTGTTAAGAGATTATAGACAGGAGAAATTGGTAAACAATAATCTGTTATCGGATCGATAATTACGTATTGAGCAGAGTTAGCAGTAATATTTAATGTGGTTAGAATGTTTTTCTGATTCAAACTAAAAATTTTAATTCCTCTTTGAAAAAGACGTTGAAATAAGTATGTAGTCTGAATTTTGAGCAGTTGACGTTTTTGTTCATGATCGACGAAACGATGTAGCGAGAACCTGAATTTGCGAAGGATTTCCTGAAGCTCAGGAATGTTGAATGTCTGACAGAATTCAGGACTAAATCCAGTTTCTGTTTTCCCCAACGGAATACCCTCAATTTTTGGCATAAAAAGTACTCGTTTAAAAAAGGCACTCCTGACGTCAGTTTGGAAATGCAAGTAAGCGGGACAAATCTGGAGTAGCACTTTCTCTTGCTCGTTTAACTTGGTTTCAAATTCCCAGGCTAATCGTATACTCCTAAAAAATTGTTTTTTGGGATTTTCCGCACCAAGGCGACCTTCTGAACATTTCAATGCTAGATTTGAATCAGGAAAAACTCCTAGTTTAGAATCATGGCAACCTAAGATATGGATTCCTCTATGGAATTTCTCGGTGTAAGGATTGATATTGTATTTCTCTTTATTGTTTTCTAACGTAGCAATGAAATGAACTAACCTGCGGATGAATTCAGAAGGGCTGACAGATTGTTTCTGTAATTGCTCATAGATGCATGGTTCCAGGTCGATTTTGATTTTACCTTGGCAGTAAGTTTGAACACCCAAAGGTGAAGCTGTTTTATTCATAACCAATATGTATCATGTTTTGGGCTATTTACGAGAGACATACCATCGGATGGGAGCAACCCGAAAAGTGAGATGAGATCCTCGTGAAATAGGCTGTTCTTAAGCAGGGGGAGTAAAGAGAAAAATTTAGTAATTCTCGCTACCGTAATAGCCCCTAATTCTTGTCGCAATTTAGATAGTTGATTTTCTAACGCTTCAGCAGTCTGAATGAGATTCGACTCTTGGGCTATTTTTAGCTGAGTTTCTAAAATTAAAGATTTTCCTCAACAGTTCATTGACTGCATCGATTGAATCATCATTTTCAGAAATCACGGCTTCACCTCTAATATGCGTTTTCAGCGGAAATAATTGCTATAAAGCTTGCTATGCATGAATTAAAACTGCTACATTTTTAATTTTACACAAGTAAATTAAAATTGATGACTCTAACTTTATTCAGCAATCAATGGAATAGCTCTCTGCGCTGAGATTGCTGGATAGCTTTATTGATAAGCTGAGATTGTAGTGATCTCCGATAACAGGCATTGGTTGCTATCACTACCCCCATAGTTCAGCAGGTATAAAAGCAAATAGGGTGACAATGCAAAAACTCCTTTTTAATGACAGAGATAATTTTAGAGTACAGGCCCTATTCCTTGGTGAGGATATTAACTTACAAACATTGAAGAATTACGTTTGCTTGGCGACTATGCCGCTAATGGTTTCAGTCGGGAAACACGGCTGTGCGGTATTACTGAACTATGGTGCAGTTGTGCTGTTTAACCTTGAGCCTGTGGAAAAGGTAGCCTTCTTAACCAAACTATCCTCTCAAGTTAGTGGCACTTTTGCCGATCCGGAAACAGAAGAAGTGGAAGTTCATCTCAAAGTTGCAGAGAGTGAACGAGCTAAGGAAGGAAAAATTTTGCTACATGAATTTAGCATAGAACGCTTGCAGATAGTGGCTGATATTCTCGCCAAGAGTGTTGTACTGTCTCACTATGAAACCAGCCTAGCGACTGTATTTGATCAAATTGAACCGTTTGCAGCTAGTCTCCAGCGTGAAAACAGGGGAAGACGCCAGAGCCGGGAATTAGTGCGTCAACTTGGGACTACCCTATTAGTTCAACATAAGATTGTGGGTCGAGTAGAGATTATCGATAAGCCAGAGTTGCTCTGGGAATCCCCACAGCTAGAAAACTTATATCTGCGCTTGGAGGATGAATACGAAATCCGTGAGCGTCACTATGCCCTAGAACGCAAACTAGAGCTAATTACCCAAACCGCACAAACAGTACTGGAGTTCATGCAGCATAGCAGTAGCCAGCGAGTGGAGTGGTATGTGGTAATTCTGATTGTGGTGGAAATTTTGCTGTCATTGTATGACATCATTTTCAAAAGCTAAGGCTAAGTTTGGAGAGCATAACAATTGCTGCCTGTTTTAATCAATTGCAGGACGATATATTTGAAAGAACAAAGATATTTCCTTTCAAAGAAGTCATATTCTGTCGATCTACGAGAAAAAATAGTTGCAGCACATCTTGAGAAAAACATCTCAATCAGGAAAGTAGCTAACATATTTTCCGTGTCAAAGAGTTTAGTGCAAAAGCTGGTAAAACAACAAAAACTTGAAGGAGATTTACAATATAAGCCGCGAGGAAAGCCGCAATTTAGTCATTTAACAAATGCAGATATAGAGTTGAGAGAATTAGTTGAATCATATCCAGATGCAACATTAATAGAGTTGTGTGAATTATTTGCAGACAAGACTGGCAATTAGGTAGGTCAAAGTGCAATGTGTCGTGCCTTGCAGAAATTAGGATTAAATCGGAAAAAAAACAAAGCGGAGTACCCAAGCGGGGACAGAGAGAGTCCTGAATTTAAGATTAGATTATTGGGAAA
>NZ_WBKL01000169.1:0-2226 GCF_015714705.1 Nostoc sp. NZL
TTTCTGGGCCGACATATTCCAATATTTGGCTACGAACTGTTTTTTCTATACCTTCGAGGTCTATTAACTGACTCTTATCAGCTTCCGAGTACAGTAATGTTGCCAGTTCTTGTAAGCAGGCTTTGATCCGTTCTTGTTTCTCTTGGCTCATAGTCAGCGATCGCACAGGGTTATTTCCTTCTACATTTTCTCAGAAATGGTAAATCTTCCAAAACTGGATGCTCCCTAAATACTTCTTGGGGTAGATGATTCCAAGTTGCTTGTAAGGCAATCACAGAATGGACAAACGCCAAAAACGTCATCACCAAGTTTATATAACCCGCCGGTCTTGGCCCTGTTTTCCGAATGATCCCTGGTGACCAAGGCACGGCTAACAAGCCACCTATTAAGGCATAGCACGGAACTAGCCAAACAGTCTCAAGTAGAAACTGAGCCATCAACTTACCTCTATATTGTCATTAAAAATTTCGGGTTTTGAGTCAACTAACGTTGATCCCAGTTAACCCAGCAATCGCAGATAATAAAAATTTATCTTTGCTTAATTTTCTTAGAAACAGCTTACCGTTATATTTGTCCAAATGGAATCACTTTATCTAAATAAATTTGAGATAATTCCTCTAAATAAAACTTATATAATTAACTATTTGAGTAATGAATAATAGCTATTGCTTTTTATCTATGAATTAACTGTTGGTTTCATCAATATTCATCATGAGTTTTTACTTATTGACATAAATCACAAGAGACGCAATTGATAGCGTCTCTCTACAAGTCAGCTAAATTTATTCTACACTTCAGTAATTTTGTCAATCTGCCAACAAACAGAAATAATCGCAGGCGCTTGTTCAAATTGGCTGATGGGAGCGGGTTTCATGTCCCGGTAGTCCAGCAGTTGGACTAAGATGAGATAAGCGATCGCTAAAATGACCGAAATCGCACCTGTAAGAATAGCAATTATTTTTGAACGTTCCATCTGTATTTCCTGTAATGCAAGTTATTGTGCAGTGCCTATATCCACATTAATAGTTTAGACACACCACAGACTTACCGATATACATCGCTCCGATGGGCTATCAGTAAAATAGTAATTAGTTGCTGTTCTTCATCCACCTTATAAACAACTCGCCAGACACCAACTCGATAGCGAAAAAGACCCGCGAAATCACCTTTGAGCCGCTTAATGTTTGGATGTTCATAAGCATTCTGTTGCAGTTGGTCAAAACAACGGTTTAGTCGTTCCGCTAGTGATGCATCTACTTCTTGATAAAACTTCTGTGCTTTGCGAGTCAGTACCAGTTCATACATGACGACGAATACTGTCAAATGACACCACTTCCCCAGCGTCAGCTTCTTGCATAGCTTCACGCAAAGCTTGCTCAAAACCAGGGACATTCAAAAGTTCCGCCGTCGCCTCATGTTCTTCTTTTTCTTCTAGAGCAGCCAGAAAATCACTCACTACCCGCAGCCTTTCTGGAGACAGTCGCCGTAAACGCTTCTCAGTTTGTTGAAGAATAGTAATGTCATCTTGCTTTGATTCCATTGTCATCTTTACACTCAACGCTCTTTAAATACTATCTACATAATAAACTCGGCTATAGTTTTTCTGAGCTAGCGGCACTTTAGTACATAAAATATTAACAAGTTAAAAGCGACATTGAGCTATAGATATGGGCTTTCAGCTAGTTTCGTAGTTTGGACTTTTGATGAACCGTAATTATCTTGATCTTGTTACGCATCGAATAGCGGGAAATCATTTAAGTTATATCTTGCAACTGCCCACTTTCCTGCCAGAGAATAAATTCTCTGGCTAATAGCGCAAGTCCACTCAAGTAAACTTCACTCCTTATTCAGTCTTCTTTAGAAGACTTTAGCTAGTAGCCTCAAAATTCATTCTGAGGCGGTTCTTGGGACTGATGCAAGTTCTGAGTTAAGTCACTATTAATATAAAAGTGCAAAAATCAGCCTTTGAACCTCAATGTTGACCTTTTAAGGCTCGACGTTGACCTTTTGAGGCTCGACGTTGACCTTCTGAGGCTCGACGTTGACCTTCTGAGGCTCAACTTTGACCTTCTGAGGCTCGACGTTGACCTTCTGAGGCTCGACGTTGACCTTCTGAGGCTCGACGTTGACCTTCTGAGGCTCGACGTTGACCTTCTGAGGCTCGACGTTGACCTTCTGAGGCTCAACTTTGACCTTCTGAGGCTCAACTTTGACCTTCTGAGGCTC
>NZ_WBKL01000178.1:0-25965 GCF_015714705.1 Nostoc sp. NZL
GCCCTCTGCCCCCTGCCTCTCCAATCACCCGCCAATCAAAACAGTGGGATTACCTTTGATAATTTTATTCGGCGGCCCTAATGCTTCTAAAACAGTGTCGCCCATCCGAGAGGCAGGTAGATTGTTAATCAGCACAGTCTGACTACCGTCAATCACAACCCCAGGGCCGTGAGGAGGGACAGGCAAGGGTGTCGCGCAATTATGAATATCAGCACCAGCAGCAGCAGCAGCGATCGCACTACCCATAGTAGAAGCTGCCGTTGTCTTTGTAGTTTGTTCTGCGGTTAAAGCAGCAGGTGCCCCTGGTGTACCAGCCGCCGCTAGGGTAGCAGCCTCAGCCGCTTTGATAGCTATATCAGAAGATGTTTTAGCAGACTGCAAACCTGGTACTGCTGCTGCAAGCACACCCCGCCACGCAGGTAAAGACCCAATCAACACATTGGGACTACCCGGCCCTCCTGTTAAAACTGGGGGTAAGGGATGCGCTACATTGTCGGTAATTCTTGCTGCTGGTCTACCCATCACAACCTCCTATTGTGTTTATTACGAATTACGAATTACGAATTACGAATTAATTAAGTCGAATCAACGCACCTTTGACTGTAATCGTACCGTTGGCTGAAATGTCTATATTTCCAGCAGCATCTAATGACATATTGCCTGTTGATTTCACTGAAACAGATTTACCCATGTCGTCCATTTTGATTTTATGGCCGCCTTTGGTTTCAATCTCTATGCACTTCTGACTATCGTTAAGATATATTTTGTGACCGTATTCAGTTTCTACGCGAATACCTTTTTTACTACTTCCTTTATCCTCTTCGACAAACTGTAGAGTATGACCTACACGAGTTTTAATGGTGCGTAATCTTACTCCATTTGTAACTGAGTCACTTACCTTTTCCGGTGGTGCATCCTTGCCATTCCATACCCCGCCAATGACGTAGGGGCGGTGGATATCGCCATGTTCAAAACCTACCAAAACTTCATCGTTCACCTCTGGTAAACAGTCGAAACCTCTCTTTGGCCCTGCTCCCAAAGCTACAACTCTTGCCCAGTCACTTGCATGTTCTTCTGTGAGAGTCGGAAACTTGACCTTCACTCTACCCCATCCCTTTGGGTCTTTGTTATCAGTCACAATTCCTACTAATAAAGTCTCAGATGGCTGTAGACGTTTTTCTGGAGATAGTGTTGTGAATAAGCTACCAGAACGTAGTCCCCGCACGCTGAAATCAGTTTCATAAACCCGCTGACTAAAGAAATGGCGTGTTTCTGTAACATAATACTTACCACTATAGCGATCGCCCATACCCTGAAGTGTAACAACTCGTCCAGGACGAATCTCAGGATTCCCTGCTGCTTTGGCATCTGCATAAACAAATTCTCCACCCAGTTCATCACACAAAGCCTGAGCCATCGTCTCTGCTTGTTTTTTGCTGGCAACAGGTTTATCTACAACAATCATTGGGGCAGGCTTAAGATTAGAAAATGCATTACTAGTACTACTTCCTAGCTGATTACCTGTCTCGGTTATTTGCTTCTCTTTCTTGGCTGTTCCGCTAATCAATTTTTTCTGGGTATAGTCCCAGGCACGAACTTCCACAGAACTCACCTGTTCAGAACTGGTGACGCGAGTACTAAATTTGCTAATATCAACTAGCCATTCTAGTGATAAAGCTCCCTGAGTTTTTGGTTTACAAAAATTTAGTTTATCCTCTGTAATAAATAATTCAAAACCGATGCGGGCAGCCCTTTCCCGCAAAAACTCCATATTAGTTTGGTTCTCTTGGAAGACATACTCATGAACTTCACCAGTTGGCTCTATATTACCAGGTCTTATACCTACTTCTTGAACTATTTTTTTGACTATACCGCTATCAGTTTCATTTAAAAAAGAACGATTATAACGACCTCTGTGCAGACGATGGGAAATATCATAACCGCGAACAATGATATCAGCTTCAGATTTTTCATTGAAGTGAACTTCCATTGCTGTAATTTCGCCTTCTATCAAAAATTTTTCTACCTCATCTTTAAAATTATTATCTTGAGTAGTACTCGAAGTAAAACCTAACTTTACTTTTTTACCAATTTTAAACAACTGCTCATGTCGCCAAGCCTTGCTTTCTGGTCGATCAGATGTGGGAATATAGCTATTATGTATGACTAGCGTAAACATTGCTGGCAAATGAACGCTTTCTTCGACAGTGATTTGCAACAAATCCTTCATTAATTCAGGCGAAGCAGCTTTTCCTTCTATCTGGATTTTAGGTTCACTTAAATAAAGGCTTTTTTTAGGAGGCATAACTATTATTTTATAACTATGAAATGTTCAGTCCAGCCTTTAATCACAAAATAGTAATTAAAGTGATAAATAGTACTTATAACTTTAGTTAATTTGGGTTACAAGTATTATTACAGCCTTTGATCTGCCTGACGATCTGGGCCTGTAGAAGCAGATTCACGTCCTCCAGGAAGGTTATTCTTATCTACTTCTTGCAAGGCTATATCTACCAGTGCCCTTACTGGTGTACCATCACTCAAAAACATATTTAAAGTGTAGGTTAGGCTCGTGATTACACAATAAAAATACTCATTTCCCCATGTAAATATGTAAACAGGTGGTCGTTTGTCAGTTGCTTTGCTGATGGTTTCTACACCTTTCTTAATTTTGTCTATATATTTTTTCATCACCGACTCTTTCGTTTCATAAGTATCATAAAGCAACTGTTTAAGTGTGAATTTGTAAGGTTCAACACCAGAAAAGTTTACTTTCGGAAGTAGAGTAGTTCCTCTATTACCATCCTTGCTTTCCCATTTAACAGTTCGAGCAAAACTAATATCTGTGGGATTAAACATCAATTCAATATCTGGCGCTTCGCCGTTATAAGCTACAAGTTTGGCTTTTTCAAGTTGCGGTTGGCGCTTTTGAATAACAATAATTGCTGGGCTTGCCATTTGAGTATTTCTCCGAAATTATTTATTGAATAGGAATTTACCAAGGTAATCTACCTGAATAACCGCCATGACGCTCTCGCTCAATTTCTATCCGTTGTCGTAATCTGCTATAAATTTCACGAGCGAGAGCTTCAAGATCAGCCGGATCATCTTTTTCATCTTCTGAAGGAGATGAAGATGTGCTCTCTATGGTCTCAGTTATCGGTTCTATTTCTCTAGATATGTCAGGTGGTTTGACCTCTCCACCACCAGCAAAACCTCTAGGTAAAGGAAGGTGTTTAGCAAAAACTTGTGGTGATTCTGAAACATGAGAAGATTCATAATTTTGGCTGTTAGATTCTCCATCACTAAAATTAAAGCTAGTGAAATCATCATTATTTCCATTTAGTAAATCTTCCACACTCAACCATTGAGAAGGTGTATTTGACCATTGAGAATGTGTATTAGTGGTGGAATTTGCTTTTCGGAAAATCAAGGGAGGCGATGAGTATTGAGGTGAAGGTTCACCTACATCAATTGTTTCGTTTTGAAGAAGATTAAGCTGTGGAGAATTAAGGACGGAAAGCCTGTGTTTTCCAATATTCAACCCCAATGAAGAAGGAATTAAAGAATTAGATACCTGAGATGAATCAGTCTCAGCGCTTTTTAGCTGTAATGAAGTGTCAGGAAAAGAATCGACTTTAGTCGGAGTCTCTGGAGAAGTTGTTTCTTCTGGTTCTGTGGGATTGGGTGTCTGTAAACTTGGGAGGATAATATCTTGGGGTGTTCCACCCGTGTTGATGTGATGTAGTAGAGGTAAATTTTTCTGTGCATCCCTGGTATTAATCACAAACTCCCCAGGCGTAAGCATTGCAGGTACTGTATCTGAGGGTGCTATCTGTTGGCGATTGTCAACTTGGGAGTCTGTAACATGACCACCAGTAGCATAACCTTTAGGTGCTGGCAAATTTTCAATGGTCGTATTTTGCTCAACTTTAGGTGCTGTGCTTACCTCATCTTGCGGGGAGATTGAATTCTCTGAGGTATCAACAAAGGTTAATATTTCAGGATTTGTTAGCGCAGTGGGAAATTCTGATTCTACTGTTTGTTCATTGTCAATAATTTTCCTGAAAATACTCGCAGTTTTATTCATCTCAGGCGATATGGCGCTAACTACTGGTGCTTCAGCAATCTCAGGTGATGTGGCCGTAAGTGGTGCGTCACTAATCTCAGGTGATGTGGCGGTAATTCGCGCGTAGATGTCTAGCGGCTTGTCGTTAGACGCAGTTTCACTAATCTCAGGTGATGTGGTGGTAATTGTTGGAGTTTCAACAATCTCAGGCGATGTGGCGGTAATTAATGGTGTGTAGACTCCTAGCGGCTTGTCGTTAGACATAGCAGTTTCACCAATTTCAGGTGATATGGCGTTAAGTGGTGTTTCCGTAATCTCAGGTGATGTGGTGCTAACTACTGGTGTTTCAGTAATCTCAGGTGATGTGGTGCTAACTACTGGTGCTTCAGGAATCTCAGGTGATGTGGTGCTAACTACTGGTGTTTCAGGAATCTCAGGTGATGTGGTGCTAACTACTGGTGTTTCAGCAATCTCAGGTGATGTGGTGCTAACTACTGGTGTTTCAGTAATCTCAGGTGATGTGGTTCTAACTACTGGTGTTTCAGTAATCTCAGGTGATGCGGTGGTAATTGTTGGCGTTTCACCAATTTCAGGTGGTGCTAAGATCGGCTGACTCTCTGTAGAATCGCTGGTAGTATTCTCCACATTACCGTCAAGTTCCAGTGAAATAATATTTGCTGAGACATCTGAAACATTAACTGCCATAGTAGATTGTGACTCTGAAGTAACTAACTGTTCATTATTATCAGAGTTTCTAAACAAACTAGGTGTATCTTCAATATCGACAGAGGTAGATGTTAACTGAACAGGCGTACTGGCTGAAGACTCACTCGTAACACTAGAGTTAATTTCTTGTTGTACTGTAATAGTTTTTTTTGCAATTGAGGACTCAAAATTAGGTATATAAACATGCGCTTTGGGCGCATATCTATAAGTCTCTACAGGATTTTCATCATTCCCCAAAGAATAAAGTGTGTCATCAACATAAGGTGAAATAAATGCTGTATCGTTAGCATTTACTAGAGAATTATCAGCTACCTCATTATCTGTGACGAAATCATTTTGAATGCTTTCTATTAAGTCTGCTTCAATGCCTGTAATTGTCTCAAAACTATTATTTATATGTGATAATTCTTCTGACGGTAATGGAGATTTTAAGCTTGGTGAAACCTCTTCTGCTTGGATTAAATTTGTTTCTGAAGCGGTGCTTTGATTATCAACTACAGAAGGATATTGATATGTTTTAATATTCTGTTTTGATGGCGTTGTGCTCACTGGGGTATCTGAGCTATTAACTAATCTTGATGCTTCCGAGATTACTTGTTGTTCATTATTGGGAAAGTTACTAGACGAGCTAAATAGTTCCTCCACATTATTAAGCGCAGGAAATTCTATAGGCGAATTTTCAACTAATTCACTTTGGCTTTTGTCTAATTCAATCTTTTCTTTTGATGGTAAAATACTTTCTATACCCAACAACTCTGCCCTGGGTAAACTAGATGGTAACTCAGAATTTAATTGCAGTTCATCGTTAGCAATATTCCTGGGTAAAGTTGAATTACCTTCAATATTTGGCAGATTAGATGCCGTTATGCTAGGTTTTACACTATTAGCAGAAAAAGCATCTATCGTAGTATTGTCTGAAGCAATATCCCATTGTAATGTAGGTATTTCCGAATTAGGCTCAACAGATAGCGGCTCATCTAATGTTAACAAGCTATCTTCGTTAAGATTAAGAACAATATTGCTTTCGTCAACAAATTTATCAACATTATTAGGCGCTGATGATTTGACTGTTTTCTTAGTCTTAGATTTTGGCTTTGGTTTTTTTTCTGCCGACTGTTGATATCTATTTATTTTTTTTGATTTAGATTTACCTTGAATATTTATTTTTGATGATGACTCATTACTCGTATTGTTATCAATGCGAGTTGGCATTATCTCTGGAATACTATTTATTGCCGATTCGTTACTATTAATAGTATTATTTTCTGGTGAAGCTATTGAATCAAAAGAATCAACCTCAAGTAATGTAAACTCACTATTTATATCTTGATTATCCCAACTATCCCAACCTATTAATGGTTGGATCGACGGCTCATGTTCACTAGACAATAAAAATTTAGAGGATGTAACTAATGGTGATTTAGTTTGTATAGGACTAATAATATTACTTCGCAAATGCAGAGAAGGAGAGTTTTTTCTCATTAGCATTTTATGAGAATTAGATAAACATGATCTTATCCCAAGGGGATGAAGATTGTTCCCTAGCGAAAATTGAATAATTTGCATAGATATAGTGGAAAAATGGTCAATTAGCTAGAAACGAAATATCCTGTTTTTTGATTTCGTTGTACAGAAATGCCTCCTCCTGTGGCTCTTGCAACTTGTAAACCTTCATAGGCTAAAGTTAATTCTTCAATTGCAACTGCCTTTCCATCTGCTTGGAGTGCAGGTGTTTTCCAGGTTATAGGAATAGCACCAATCAAAGTCCAACTCATCATCGTTTCACCAGCTTGATTGAAAATCAGAATATTGACATTGCGTCGAGATGTTTTCTTTTTTTCATCAAAAACTGCATTCATCCAGTTCCAAAAACCGGGATGATCGGTAACTCCACGTTTAAGAGTGATGTCTGCAAATTCTGTATGACCTAAATAAATTCTTTGCTGGTCGTTAACACCACCTTCCTGAAAAACATTTTTCTTAATTTGAATACTTAATCCTGTACATTCAGCGAAAGATGCAGCGATGGAACTGTCTATCTCTACGTAGAACCGATTAGTAGTGACATAATTTAATTCGTGGGTAATATTGCCGTTATTAGCGCCTGTAGCCATCACAACCACCTTTGGGAATTATAATTACCTAGCCTTTCACGCTGCGATCGCATATCTTCAAGCAAGAGTTTATACACATGCTCTGTGAGTTGATTTAAGAGCCGTGAGTCGTTGAGATATTTACTTGCCGTTTTAGCCGCTTTGCTAGCCTCAGATGCGGCTGAAACCCCTGCGTATCCAGCAGTACCGCCAACATCTCCATCGAATGTGAAAAATTTTTGTTTCTGATTTGAGTCCATAAATAAAAAAACTCTCCTAGAATCCAGGCTAAAGGTACTGCATCAGAATCAAAAGTAGCCAAAAGTCGAACTTAGTATTTGCCTGGATTTAGATTTTTGAGGAATTGTGTTGGAAATGCGATCGCAGTACTCTAGATGTTAGTAACAACAAAATATTTATCTACCTACGGTTTGGGTAACAGGATAAGAAAATGAGAGAACACGTCAGCCGGAATAAAAAAACTACTACAGGCTTCTCAATCCCATCCCTGAAACACCCGACACCCGGATTTGGTTTGGAGTCGTCAGCAATTTCACGCCAAGCGGTTCCTGAAATACAACCACTCCACAAACCACTTACTCACAATATAAATCGCATACCACTGCGTACCCAAACAAAACTCTCAATTAGCCAGCCTGGAGACATTTACGAACAGGAGGCTGATAACGTCGCACAGCAGGTAATGCAAAGAATGGCGCAACCTGCAAATCGCCAGTCTATCCAACGAGAAGCATTGCCAGAGGAAGAAGAATTGCAGATGAAATCTCTGGACAATAGCACACTGCAACGTCAAGAAGTGCCAGAGGATGAGGAAGAATTACAATTGAAGCCGATGGTGCAGCCTCAGGCTGAGGCTGGGATGGCTGCTGCGCCAATTAAATTAAGTAGTCCTGGCATAGATAAGACGGCTCACATCCAAAGAGTATTTATTAACAAAACAACTACAGAAGAGAAATTATCGGTAGAGCAGATAGAAGCAGTAATCACACGATTAAAGAAAACACGTGATATAGGATTATTAGCCAAAGCACCGCCAAACGATCTGAAAACTTTTCTAAAAAAACTCGCTGAAGGTCCTAATATTACCTATGAATCAGAAGACGAATTGATCAAAATTCTGAATGCAAAGACGATACACAAGAAGCAAATATTTAATCCCAAGTCAACTGGCCAGTGGCGAAAAATGAACCGCATTGCTGGACAGATGGAGGCTAAACTGGAAACGCTTAAAAATATACCAGAGGGAGTTGAGGAAATCATAACTATAGCCCGAGATTTGACAATCAAATTCAAAAAATTGGTCACCGAACATGCCTTTGATACGGGTATAGAAGTGTTGCAATTGGGTCTTGTTCTCTTGGAGCAAGTAACAGAGTTTCTCAACAACAAAGGTTCTCGATTCATGTGGCAGTTATATGGTCTACTGAGTCATCTTGGTCCCTTATCCTATGCTTATGAAAATTTTGCACAGAATTCCAATCAAAAGGCTATTGCATCAAAAGTACAGCCTATACAAGAAGAGATTATGGTGAAACTGCGTCAGATCCGGCAATTGATGGCAGCAAACCCAGATGGTGCTACGGTAGTGGCTCACCGAGGGAGCGGTCCCACAAACCGAACGATGGGAGGGCTAATATCTGAAACGGATAACCGACGGATAAATCGTCCAGCAGAAAACTCGCCTGATGCTTTTCAATCGGCCTTTAATGAAGCTACGAAAGAAAGAGAAGTTCCAGCATTGGATGGAGTAGAGTGTGACGTCTACCTTTCAAAGGACGGCGTACCAATGTTGAGCCATGAGGACAAAGTGCAAGAACAGCTGAAGAATGCCCAAAAGACAAAACAAAAACAATTACTCGCAACCTCGGGCAAAAAACTAGACAAAGCAGAAGTGCAAGACCTTTCTGCCCAAACACTTCAAAAAATAGAACGCACGGAAAGTCCCGGAAGTAGATTCATGACCTTGGCTGAACTTCTGGATATGGTGCTACCAGTAGCTGCGGATTATTATAATATAACGGGTAAGTCCTTTAGGCTAGAAGTGGAAATGAAAGGAGCCAAGGTATCTGACTCACATCAAGCCTTAGATGGATTAAGACCTTTGCAAAACGCGGTAGCCAAAATAATCAGCCAGTTTCATAAGAAAAATCCAGAGACTCCGGTGGAAATAGTACTATTCAACGGAACTCCATTGGATGTAGAAGGCTATGCAGGATTACGAAGTAAAAAAACAGCTTTAGGTGGTTTGTACACTGGTCTTGGAGTAAAAAAAGCAGACCTTGAAATTGGAGGTTTTCAAGAGAAATTCATTGATGAACTGCGGTATCAGTTTACCGTCGAATTTAATAGAAATAATGTGGACAAAAGTGACCTAGTTTTTGCCAATAAGTATTTAGATAATTTCATCAATACCTTGGTATTTGGACAGGAGTTTGCGCCAACAGAATTGAAGCTAGAAAAGTTTGAGCCTAGTGAAGATATTAAGGCTCACTTTGGCGAAACCAAGGATGTAAAGTCTACATTTGAGGATAGAAAAAAAGGCAATCAAGACTTCGATCTAAAAATCCAAAATGCATTAGAAAGGTATGCAAAGAACCCAGATAATCTGGCAAAAGTAAAGAAATTACACATACTCACAGATTATCCGAAGAAAGCTCAATGGATAAAGCAAGGTCTTCAGGAAGCAACGAAGATAGCCTTAGAGGAAACATAGTGCGATCGCCTGATCTTGTAGCGACAGTCTGCTACTTATATTAATATATGAGGGTGCGTTACTTCGTTCACGCACTAACCGAACAACAGAAAGGGCAAGGGTTTGCAGTCAGACAAAGAGCGATCGCCCACAACTCTCTTTATTCACCTGGATTAAAAATCTGATTAACCATTAATGGCAGTTCTGGGAAGGTGGGGGGGAGAATGCGATCGCTTAACCCACCTAACTTTAGAATAGGTTTGCCAAAAATTTAGACTTTGGGTGAATTGCTTGATGAGTGCGATCGCTGTACTCTAGATGTAAGTAACAGCAAAATATTCATCCACCTACTGCTTGGGCATCAGGAGATAAAAATGAGAGAACGCATAGTCCAGCCTAAAAAAGCTACTACTGCTTCCTTCTCAATACCTACACTCAAACAACCGACACGTGGTTTTGGTTTAGACTCCTCTGTTGCTTCATCTCAAGCAGCGAATGAGGTGCGATCGCGAAATTTACCTTTAGGGCACGACATTAGTCAAATATCACTGCGCCCACAAACTAAACTTACAGTTAACCAGCCCGGAGATGTTTACGAGCAGGAAGCTGATAGAGTAGCAGGGCAGGTAATGCAGACGATAAGCGAACCTGTAAACAAACAATCTGTGCAAAGGGAAGAATTGCCAGAGGAAGAAGAATTACAAATGAAATCCCTGGCTGCTTCGCCCAAAGCAGTTACTGAGGCGCAACCCTTAAACAAACCTCTCACCCACGACATTAGTCGAATGTCACTGCGTTTACAAACAAGACTCACAGTTAACCAACCTGGAGATGTTTACGAGCAGGAAGCTGATAGAGTAGCACAGCAGGTAATGCAGAAGATGAGCGAGCCGGGAAATCGTCAGTCTATTCAACGAGAAGCATTACCAGAAGAGGAAGAAGAATTACAAATGAAATCTGTAGCGGATTCCATTACTCCTGTGGTGCAACGGAAGGGTGGTGGAGTGGCAGCCACCTCAGACCTAGAAACTTCAATCCAACAGGCACGTGGAGGTGGACAGCCACTCTCAGACGACATCCGGCAACCAATGGAACAGGCTTTTGGAACTGACTTCAGCGGTGTGAAAATCCACACAGATAACCGCTCTGATCAGCTCAACCAATCCGTCCAAGCTCGTGCTTTCACCACAGGACAGGATATCTTCTTCCGTCAAGGAGAATATTCTCCAGGAAGCAACGGAGGAAAGGAATTACTTGCCCATGAGTTGACCCATGTTGTCCAACAAAATGGTAGTGCAGTTCAACGTAAATCTATTCCTGACCAAGGGGTAAAAAAATAAGATCCAGGCTAAAGCCGTCCTGATTTCTCCTTTATTGAACAGCCAATTCATGCCAAAATTGAAGGGTAGTTGATTAATCAACTACCCCAGGAAATTTAACAGCTTTTCGCAAACCTAGTGCATTAGCTCAATTTTTTAATTACACAACATATACCGTAAAATTAACTAGGTTATCCTGACCAAATCGCAGTGAATCACCGTTAAGCAGCCGATATTGCATACCAGGAGTTAGAGGATTGTTGTTTAAATAAATACCATTTGTACTCATATCAACAATCATGTATGCATTTTGCGACCAGTCCCAATCGACTCGCGCATGACGACGAGAAACTATTCCCTCACTAGGGATGCCGGTCAAGTCAATTTCTGGCGGCGCTATTCCTGGACTCTGACTGCGACGACCAATATAACCTCCTTCCCCAACGAGGTTAAATTCTCTCCCAGTGGTATGAATCAGCTTTAAAAGTGGCGCTCTTTGAGGTGGGGGAGTATAAACAGGCGGTGTTGGTGGATAGGAAACCCGTGGTTGATAAACTGTTGAATAATCAACAGGAGCTTGTTGGGGAGCTTGGTAGTTAGGTTTGTCTGTTGCTGGCCGCTGATACTGAACAGGTGGTTGTTGACTGGGTGGTGGTTGACTAGGTTGTTGTTGAATAGACGGTGGTTGACTAGGCGGTTGTGGTGTATTGGAAACTACATTACCCACAGGAGTGGAACACCAGGGACAAACCTTAGCATTGTTAGGCAGGGCGCGGTTAAAATATTCGCAACTGGGATTAGGGCACCGATTTGCAGGCATAGGAATTTATATCATCAGGCATAGGTTGTAAAGCTACAAGACCTACTTTACTAAGTAAACACTGACCCTGACGAGTGGTTAGCATCTGGGCAAATGTAGAACCACCAGGCAGGCGGCTGCTGTCTTTAGGGTACACTACGAAAATAGGGTATCCCAAGGGGTAGCTTTGGAAAGTGGTGACATCAACATAATAATCATCATGTTGACACAAATCATCTGAGGGATTAATTGAGCGGCGATCGCGCCGTTGAAACAGAGGTTGAATCGCTGACTTTTTGCCATCTGCGATCGCTAACGGATAGCCAGTACACTGTTTCCAAGTTTTACTGATAATGCCAAAACTAATAATACCAGTGGTTCGCCCCTCCAAAGTCTCACTGCGTATCTGATTTTGGGTTTTTGTTGTATCAAGTTTAGTAACTTTCGCTGTAAATAAAGCTTCGTCCTGAGGGGCATTTTTGAGAACTATTTCTTGAAATTTACTGATTGCTTCCGGTTCATTTGGGGCAAAAGGTTTCACCGGCAGATTTGGAAGTTTGGAACTAATTTGTTGCCAATTAGTAATTTTACCTGTGTAAATTTGACGCAATTGCTCAATATTTATTTGCCCCCCCAAAGCATTAGCAAGATTTGAGTCTCTTTTATTAAATGCTACAAAAACAATTAATCCATCATAAGCAACTGTTTTTTTTGTCAGTTTATCTGTAATCTGATTTACCAAACTAGTAATTGCAAAATCTTTTTTGTTTGTTTGGACTTCTTCAATACTTTTAATCGGATTATTGAAATTTGCTGATAAAACAGATTCATAGTTAAATGTTGCTGTTGCATCTGGTTTTGGTCTGGTTAATAAATCTCCTAAACGACTGTTGTCAACTGGTTGTGTTAAAACATAGCTCCATGTACTGTCTGTTTCTCCTGTATAAGTAAATTGTCCTGAAGGAACGTTGGGGACTTCGGAGAAATTCCGCACAAGTCTAGACCATTGTATATACTGATTAGGACTATCTGTTTTCTTGCCCAAAAGCCAATACAATATTCCTCCGCTAAGTAGTAATAAAGCCAGAATCCCTAGCAGAATTAAAGGCATTGGCAAACGCTTTTCTATTACTTGAGAACCAGAGGAAGATCGCGCTGAACTATTAACATGATCTTCTTTAGGAAGTTGTAGTAGTGCTTGACGAGCCGCTTCAGCATTCTCGAAAGGAGTTTCCAATCCAATTAGGCGATAAAGAAACCGCTTTAAATGGCTATCGGTATCTGGCCATTGTTGATTATCTCTAGGATCGAGAGGCTGGGTGGATAAAAAATTAGTTGTCCGTCCTGCCCATAAATAAAAGGCTAGCAATCCTAATGATTCTAAATCCTGTTCAGGTCTGGCAGGGGCGGGTTGAGCAATAATAGGTGGAATAAATAAGTTTTCCCAGATAGCTAAATCACAAAAATATATAGAAAATTTTTGATTATTTTCTACCTTAATTAAAGTACTATCTAAATTGATGTTGCCGTGAGTTATACCCAGTTGTGTTTGGTTTGAGGGAAAACGCAGCTTTTGAGTGTGGAGAAACTGGAGAGTTTGTAAACCTTGATTTAGTACCTCACGCACATCAGTAGATGTCATTGCTCCCTTATCTATGAGATATTTCCCTAAAGTTTGGGATGACTCTATTCCTTTAGTAATTAAATAACAGCGTTCTCCTTTTTCATCAGCGATCGCTTCTTTAGTTTCGACAAGACGGAAGTTTTGAATTCTACTATCGGCTAAACTGATCCCACCAACCCGTTTGAAAGTCTCTTTCCGCTTCAAAGTCTCGCTTTCATTAAAACAGCGATTGGGTAGCAGGTATTCTTTGATGATTACAGGCTGTTTGTCCTTAAGTTGGATACCTGAGTATAAGCGGCCTAAACCCCGCACACCGACAAAACTAGCTATTTGATAAGTCCCTTGACTTCCTTTAATCTCAGCCTCCTGCGGTAAAGTTGCCGGAAAACCACATTCCAAGCAAAACTTAGCGCCCTTGATTTGCTGTGCCGTTTGGAAAGGGCGATCGCAACTTAAGGGAGAATTGTATGAGCAGGGGTATTCTTGATAAAAAGATTCAAATGAAGCCATATACAAAGAGTTTCGTGAATTGCGCCGATTACTTCTGTCGCACTCAAGCGTGAACTAATCCTAACTTGAGGGCAGCCACAATAGCTTGAGTCCGGCTAGTAACCTTCAATTTTTCAAAAATACTTGTGAGATGCGCCTTAACAGTAGCAATTGTTACATATAAATGTTTAGCGATTTCTTCATTAGAAGCACCTTGAGTTAACCAGTATAAAACTTCTTGCTCTCTTTCTGTTAAATGCACCTCATGACATGCCTTCACACAAGAGTCTGAATAAGCCTGAAAAAACCGGAAAAATCTACTAGCAACTTCTGAAGGTAGATAAATTTCTGACCTAGTTACAGTGTCAATAGCCTCACACAATTGTGTTGCTACACGATTTTTAAACACATAACCTGCGGCTCCCGCCTGCATTGCTCTAAAAATCCAGTCATCTTCTTGATGAGCCGACAATACTAAAACCTTGCCAGTGTAAGCAGTTTCTTTAAGGCGTGCTAGAACTGTAATTCCATCACATCCTTTCAATTGCATATCCAGCAAAATTAAATCTGGACACTTCTGGGCTGTAAACTTTAAAACCTGCTCCACAGAATCCGCATCACCCATCACTTCTACAGGTAATGCAGAATTAATACTATAAAAATTTAAGAGAGTACGTAACCCTTGACGAAACCGTTCTTCGTCATCTACAAGCAAAACCGAAAGTTTCTTATTATCATTAGCCATCTTTTTTATTACGTTAGCGAGTTCATGTTCGCTTTTAGCATCTAGTAGAGAGCGTCATTACGAATTACGAATTACGAATTACGAACTAATTAACACTCCTCGATCGAGGCAAAATCATCGAAAATTGTGCTCCCCTGTCTGACAAAACTTGCGCCCAGATACTTCCTTGATGATCCAAAATAATTTTTTTAGCAATAGTTAAACCCAGCCCTGTACCTCCCTTACGCCGGGAATAAAATGGGGTAAATACTTTTTGTAAATCTTCTTTAGATAATCCTGGCCCTTGATCTGAGATTTTAATTAAAACTTCATCTTGAAAAATCTGCCAGCTACAGGTAATAGTTCCTGAATTAGGACTGAAATGAACAGCATTACTGAGGATATTGTCAAAGACTTGTTTCATTTGTAATCTGTCTATTTTCAGGATCGTCGATGTGTCAGGAATCGATATTTTAACTTTTTTCTGATTAATTAGAGGTTGTAAATTTGTGATACTTTCAATTACCAAACTTCTTAAATCTTGAAGTGTTACCCTTAATTTTGCACCTTGTCCACAATCAATAAGCTCGTTTAAATTAGTATCTAAATCTTGTATGCTTTCGCCGATGATTGTTGCTTGCTCTTGCCAAGGGCTATCCTCTAAACCTAAGCATAAATTATGTGCATACAATCCTATAAGTCCTAGAGAGTTACGTAATTGATGACCGACTCGATGCAGGATATCTTCCAATAGTTGAATTTCAGTTTTTTGTCTTCCATAGTCTAAATAAATATCTACATACTTACTCAGGATCATGGCAGAGCGTTTTACATACAATTGCAAACTCTCTGAGAGAGGTTCATTAGTAATAATTTGGATGTATTCAGGTTTTTGATTTCTATAGGCTATGGGGCAAATGTAAGAAATGGATGAAAAATCCTTAAGTTTAAATGCATGTAAAGTCAAAGCAGGTGGAAAATCTGTCAGCCATGCTTCTGAGCGCAAATAAGCTAAAGTTTTTGGAGAAAAAGGAGCTTGGCCTTGACCATAACGTATAACTTCCTGATGATTTTTCAGCAAGCAATCATGGTAGACAATCCGAGCGAAAAAAATTGGATACTGACTAGTTAACTGCTCAGACTCTAGCTGACAAAAGCTTTGGATGTCTGAGGAACTCAAATAATTCGAGCCATTCTCTAGTTTTTGTATAGAAAAGCCTAGTGTCATAGCTTCACTCGCTTTTTGCAACCAAATGTTTTTACTCTTCTGCTGACCAGTATAAATTTATGCAGTCTCAGTAATGTTTATTTTTTTGTTAAGTTATCTTGTTAGATAATTCATACAAAGAATTATTAAGCTTATTATTCACAGATGCTTCTCCGTTTTCTAAGTATATATAAGTACGTAGTGATTTTATATATGACACTTCATTCAGTAATAATCTGGCAAGGATAACAATGCTTGATTCGTAGTTAGCCCTACCCTACAGAAATCCATCACACCTCACAGAAAAAATGTAGTGCTTCCAATGAAAAACTACTCCAAACTAATCTACAAACTAAAGTTGCTGCTTTTCGGATTCTTGAAAATATAATATTTTCCAGCCTTCTTACTCATGATTCTGGGAGAGTAGGGGAGACTTGGGGACAAGGTCAAAAGAGGCAGGGGAGCAGGGGGCAGGGAGCAAGGGGGAAAACTGAGACGGAAGCTCAGACTCCGCCCCAGTAAGAGCGCCCTTTATGGCGGGGCTTGTCTGCGACACGCTATTCGCGAACATACCCATGTTCCGCTCCGCTCCACGGCTCCGGGACTCTTCTCTTGCTCCCCCTGCTCCCTGCCCCCTGCCCCTCCGCTTCTTCGGTGACTTGAGCGAAAGCTTGCAACAAGTCTTTCCCCTTGTCCCCAAGTCCTCTTCCCCATACCCAATGCCCAATCCAAAAATATCGACAAAAGTCTAATTAACTTTAGAAGGCTGATACATATACTGTAGATGCATCTGGATTAGCTACCAGCAGAACACCTTCATGCTTATCTTTGTTCTTCAAACTTTAGCCGAAATTCTAGCTGGAGGAACCTCACTTACCAGTACAGAGCAAATTGACTTTAGCCATCCTGGTAATCGACGGGAAGAGGGAGCAGGGCCGACTCTCAATTTATACATTTTTGATATACGTGAGAGTAAGCAGGTACAACATTCTGGCAGGCAAGTTGAACGCAAGCTAACACGCGCTCTACAACCTGCTACTGTAAATTGGGCACCGGCTTGGTTTGATGTTTCGCTGCTATTAACAGCCTGGGATAGAACAGCTTTAGGTGAGCATCACTTTATCAGTGAGGCGTTGACCGTACTGTTGCGCCATCGCACCTTGGAAGAGGAGTTTTTGGTTCCTGAATTACGAGGCTATGGTAATTTGAACCTGACAGTTGCCCTAGAGCCACCAATTGAGATTGGCTCTTTGTGGAGCGCTCTCAATGTACCATTGCGTTCAGCCTTATATTTGACAGTTACAATACCCTTCGAGCCACAACCTACTTCAGTACCTTTGGTTTGGGAGCGAATTTTCAATTTGCGAAATCAATTGTCTCGTGATACTGACAGTCTAGTAGTAACTAGACGAGTTGCGATCGCAGGTATTGTCAAAAGTGCGGTGACAAATCTGCCGTTGGTAGCGACAGAAGTGGCTGTGAGGGGAACTGAAAAGTCCATATTAACCACTAAAGAAGGGCTGTTCTTTTTTGAAGACCTTCATTTAGGTAATTATGTTTTGACTCTGAATCATCCTGGCTATCTACCCCAAAACGTCAACGCATTGGTAGATAACCAAAGTCATACTTTCAAAGAAATATTTCTAACTCCCGAATAATTAGATTTTTACTGACTTGGAGAGACTTTCATGGCTAGACTTGATTACTTTGCTCCCGGTGTCTATATTGAAGAAATTGACCGAGGTAGCCGACCAATTGAAGGTGTTAGCACGGCAGTTGCCGGATTTGTAGGCTTTACAGAAGATGTTCGCGGTGGGGCTGAGTTATACAAGCCCATGCTAGTAACCACTTGGACACAATATCTCAACTACTTTGCCCGTCCTAACTCTGATGGGTTCACCGACTTCAACGCCTATTTACCTTTTTCAGTCTACGGCTACTTTATGAATGGTGGCGGTCGTTGCTGGGTGACAAGCATTGGGACTCAGTTACCAGGCGCACCCAGACCCGCAACTCCAGAACCGGCTACCCTCAGAATCAACTCTAGAGGTAATCGTCCTGCCCTCCGCTTTACTTTGCGTCCTGAGCAAGCATCAGGCGGATTAGTAAATATCGTTATTATTGATGGTTCACCCCGCGCCCTACCAGAAGGTACTGAAGGAGAAGCGCCTCCAAATACGGGTGAATATTTCACCATCCAAATTCGTCGGGGAGATGAGCTTCTAGAGCAATACGAGAACTTGAGCATGAACCGCGAACCTAATTCTCAAGTTGCAACTTATGCGCTGGCGGCATTGAGAAATTCCATGTATGTCACTGTAGAAGACATAACTCAAAGCGGACAGCCTTTAGCTCGTCGTCCCGTGAATGGTCAATATGAACTAGCACCACCCATTGTTGCCGCCCCACCCGATAGATTTTCACAAAATTTAGAAGGGGTTCGAGACGATCGCACCGGGGTACGCGGTATCTTTGAAGTTGATGAAATCACAATGCTAGCCTGTCCTGATGTGATGCGGGCTTATCAAGAGCAGATACTGAATTTAGATCAAGTTCACGGCATCATCGAACTGATGATTAGTATGTGCGAGGGTTCTGCCAGTGGCGATATTCCCAATCCGCCCAACCGCATGGTTGTACTTGATGCGCCACCGGATGCCGTCAAACCCCAGCAAGTAGTTGAGTGGTTGAATAGATTTAACCGTCGTTCGATGTTTGCGGCCCTTTATTATCCTTGGATTAAAGTACCTAATCCACGCGATCGCGGTAATCCAATTTTAGTACCTCCTTGTGGTCATGTGATGGGTGTTTGGGCCCGCACTGACGAAACCAGAGGAGTTTACAAAGCACCTGCAAATGAAGTTCCCAGAGGTGTAATTGGTTTAGGTTATGACACAAACTTCCGCGAACAAGAACTATTAAACCCTCTTGGGATAAATTGTATTCGTACCTTCCCCAACCGAGGTATTCGCATTTGGGGGGCACGCACTTTAGTTGAGCCAGATAAAACAGAGTGGCGTTACATCAGTGTCCGTAGACTAATTAGCTATATCGAAAAATCCCTAGAACTGGGGACTCAGTGGGTAGTTTTTGAACCGAACGACCAAGATTTATGGGCGCGTGTAACCCGCACCGTCAGTAATTTCTTAGAGCGTATCTGGCGTGAAGGTGCTTTATTTGGTGCATCTCCAGCACAAGCATTTTATGTCAAGTGTGACGAAGAATTGAACCCACCAGAAACCAGAATTTTAGGACGTTTGTACATCGAAGTCGGTGTTTGCCCCGTCAGACCGGCTGAATTTGTTGTTTTCCGCATCAGCCAATGGAATGGCATTGAAGATAGCGAGTAACACTAAGTTAGGGCATTGGACATTGCAGATTGAGTGGTGCTTATTCTCCTTTTCTTCCTATTCCCAATGCCCCATTCACCATTCACCATTCTTCAAATTAATTACACACAAAGGAGTCTAAAAGTATGGCAGGCGAATTTTTAACCTCTTGTAAGTTTTACTTCGAGGCTGACGGAATTACTGATAAATTTATCAAAGAAATAAGCGGACTAGGCGTTGAAAATACCCCAGCGCAAGAAGTTCACGGTTCATCTAAGGGCGCTAAACTAATGCGTCAAGCTACACCAACAGTTGTTAAATTTACCAATATCACAGTAAAAGTCATCGCCACTGATGATATAGACCTTTATAAATGGTATCAAGACTGTAACGAAGACATGGGAGACCCTCGGAAGTGGGCACAGAATCGTAAGACTGGTTCAGTGGTTGCTTATGACCAACAAGGCTCTGAAAAAGCACGCTGGAACATTGTCAATTGTTATCCTTGTAAATACACTGGGCCTACCTTAACTGCCTCTGGTGGTGATATGGCGAATGAAACCATTGAATTGGTTCATGAAGGAATTAAACGGATCAAATAATTAGTATTTGCAGTAATTAACAGTGGTACAATCCGCAAGCCGAATTCCAGAAGTTCTTACAGCCCATCGGTTCTATTTAGAACTGAAACTAGAAGGTCAAAACGACGCAAATTGCTTCTTTTTGGAGTGTCAAGGCTTCAAAAGAACACAAGAGGTAATTGAAATTTCTGAAGTTACTTCTCAAACCTGGGGTACAAAAGGGCAGTCAAAAGGTCAGGTGGTGAGAACTAAACTTCCTAGCAATCCCAAGAGTGGTAATCTCACTCTGCGTAGAGGTACCACCAACTCTATGGATTTCTGGAAGTGGTTTGAAAAAGTTGAAAAGGGTAATTGGTCTGAGCAACGTAGACTTGTTGCTTTATCTATTTATAATCAGGCAAATCAAGAAGTAGCTAGATTTGAATTAGCTGGTGCTTGGCCTGCAAGTTATAAGATTGCCGATGTCAACGCCCGCAGCCATGACATCGAAATTGAGGAGGTGGAGGTTGCTTTTGAGGAATTTAAACGCGTGAAGTAATTAGGAGGACTATGTTTCCAACAGAGTTTGAATTTACATTGCCTAAGGGATATCTAGACTCTGAAGGCAACCTCCACCGCAAAGGTGTAATGCGGTTATCAACGGCGATAGACGAGATTGCACCCTTGCGTGACCCACGCGTTAAAGCGAATCCCGTTTATGCCACAATTATTATCTTGGCGCGAGTGATTACCCACTTGGGTGCTTTATCGGAAGTGACTCCTGCAATAGTGGAAAACTTTTTTGCCCAAGATTTAAATTATCTCCAAGATTTTTACCGTCGAATCAATGGCTTGGAGAGCGAAACTTCCATACCAGAAGATACAATAAATTCCCCTGAACCGCTTCTTCATAATTGAATTGGGAATTGGGTATCGGGGGATGAGGGAGATGGGGAAAAAGAACTATTGATTATTGCCCAATGCCCAAATTTAAATAATTTCGGGGGTTTAAGTAAAAAGCAACTAACAAGACGTTCGGCGAGCACTACTTCGACCCTTATCTACGATAGGCTGCGCCCTAAGCGTAGCTATGCCGCAGGCTTTACGACAAGCTCAGGGCAACGAACGTAGGCTCAGTACAAGTCAGTCCAGTCGCGGCAAGTTCTGTGGCGGGGTCTAAATCCCCGTTACAAAACTTAATTAAGTTAGTGTAGCGGTAGCGAGTCCGCGAGTGTTATTACGAATTACGAATTACGAATTACGAATTATTTTAAGTACCTATGCCCCGTAAGAAAGATATTCTCTGCACAGAATTTGCCTTCACTCTTCCTAGAGGACTGAGTGATAGTGAACACCGAATACATCGTCATGGGGTGATGCGTTTAGCCACCGCCAAAGATGAAATTTTGGTGCAGCAAGAGCGCAGAGTTCAGGAAAATCAGGCTTACGGTGTATTAGTAATGCTTGCACGGGTTATTACTCGCTTAGGCAGTTTCAACTCTGTTAGTCCTGATTTACTCGAAGGACTGCTCTTACATGACATTGCTTATCTCCGAGAATTTTACAATCGAATCAATCAACAAGGCAATGTACACATTTCGACACAATGCCCCCACTGCAATAATCAATTTTCAGTGGAGCTAGAACTAGCGGGGGAGTCGTAAGCTACCCCTCTGATACTTTGTATGAGGAGGTAGCTTTTATTGCTTATCATTTTCACTGGTCACAAGATGATATTTTAAATTTAGAACACACTACCCGTCAGCGCTGGGTAGCAGAAATCAATAAAATTAACCAAAAATTAATATGAAAGTAAAAGTTAGCTACTCACCAAATCTAAGTGAAATCAATGAAGTTGACCTTACCTTAGAAAATACAACCAGAGGAGAATGGCTAATAGGTCGTTCTCCTGATTCTGATTTAGTCTTAGATAGCCCTGATATTAGTCGGGTACATGCTAAGTTTTTTGTTAAAAGTGGAAATTACTACTTCTGCGACCTTGGCAGTAGAAATGGCTCAATATTTAACGGGAAACAAGCTGAAAAAGATCGACCATATTCTTTAAGCGATGGAGATATTATTAGGATTGCAGATTACGTTTTGATCTTAGAAACAGTTGCTCCCGCTTATGAGCAGCCAGAGACAGTCTTTAGAATTATAGACCCTTCATTGTTTTCTCGGCCGCGATCGCCTGAAAATGTCAGCCCTTCCAACGTTGCTAATCCAGCCCCAGAAGTAGTTAACGAAGCTCCAACGCCAATTATTCAAGAAGTAGAAACACCTGAACTTAATGTTGTTTCCTTAGAAACCAGCGAAATCTCAGAAGCTTCTATTCAACCTGATGATGTCATCGCGGTTGTTGAGGTAATCACCCCTGAAAACATCATTCAGTCACCAGAAGCAATTAGCGAAGTTTCAGATGATGTTCATGATGAAATTGGGGATTTGCATACATTAGTTGCAGCAGAAGTCAGCGCAGATGCTGAGGAAGTAGAAGTTCCAGAAGTTAGCGAAGACTCAGAAGCTTCTTTTACTGTAGCTGATGATGCGATCGCTGCACCTGAAAACATAATTGAAACTCCTGAAGAGGAAAGTGTTCCAGAAGCTACCTACAACGAAAATGCAGACTTTGAAGCAGCACTGGCGGCAGAAGCTACCTTTGTACAACGGCGTGATATAAGTGCCATTCCACAAGCTACCTCTGATGAAGATGCAGAGTTCGAGGCAGCACTAGAAGCAGAAGTCACCTTTGTGCAGCCGCGTGATATTTTTAACGAAATTCCTTCACAGAGTTCTGTTCCCGAAGCTACCTCCGATGAAGATGCAGAGTTCGAGGCAGCACTAGCAGCAGAAGTCACCTTCATACAGCCGCGTGATATTTTCGGCGAAGTATCTCAGGAGGAGAGTACCGCTCCCGAAGCTACTCATAATGAAAATGAAGTAGTAGATTTAGATACACCAGTCGCGGAAGAAGTAAGCGCAAACTTCGCTGATAAATTCGCCGAAGTTCTTGAAGACGCTGACATCCAGCCGCAAGAAGCATTGAGCCAAGTACCAGAAGAGGAGAGTGAAGTTACACAAGATAACAGTCATGAGGTAGTAGATTTAGACACCTCAGTTACATCAGAAGACAGTGCAGATGTTGACGAAGTAGAACCTAGTTTTGCTATTGATGAAACAGGAAGCGACGTTTCTGAAACATTGACGGAGCCTGATAATACCGTTGCGGAAGTTTTCAACAATCAATACATTGATTTGAGTAATACAACTGTTGATGATGTCGCTCCAGTAAGTGAAGCCTCTGACTCAGATGATATTCAATCTTTGGAAACAACAGAGAGTGGAGCTACTGAGAGCATCAGTCAAACTGTTGAAGAGGCTTCGGAACTAGAAGCAACTCAATCTGATGAAACTTCAGAAGAAACAAATATAAGTGAGCCTTCTCAAATGATCATTGAAAGAAATATAGTACTCATCGCTCACGAAAGCAAGAAATCAGAACTTGCTGAATTTGTTTCCCAACATCAGGAATTTTTCTCGCAGAGCTTTACAATTACGTGGCCATCAATTAGCGAAGTCTTACATCAACAGGCGGGCATAACTATTAGTCAACAAACCCCCGCACCAACTTCTGGAGGATATCAAACAATTGCTTCATTGGTTGGAGCAGGAGAAATTTTAGCAGTTATTTTCCTAAGAGATTTGCTGCAAGCACAACCTGGTCAAGCAAATGAAGAAGCACTGTTAAGGTTATGCACTATTAATCAAGTTTTACTGGCAACTAATTTGCCAACAGCAGAAGCGATTGTGCATTATCTGAAACCGATTGTAGACTAGTACTAAATTATTCATGAACCACAAAATACCCAACTCCTTTAAGGAGTTGGGTATTTTGGTATTTAATTGCTATTTTTTGTGAAAAGTTGCAAATTGCATAGAATAATTTCAATGCTGAAAATGAGGATAAAAAATATGTATATTTTAAAATAAAACTTATCTAGAGAAATGCTTGCAAAATTAAAAAGTTTATTTAGACAGCCAGTTATTTTTTCAAGTGCGATCGCTACAATTTTACTAGTGGGCATTCAAAAACTTGGGGTTTTCGAGCCTCTAGAAATGAAGGTCTACGACCAAATGATGCAATTACGTGGCGACCCAGGCCCAGACTCTCGTCTATTGATTGTTGCTTTAACTGAAAAAGATATCCAAAAATGGAATTGGCCCCTATCTGGTGAACTTCTAGAACGGCTGTTGGGCAAACTTGAAGAATATGAACCGCGAGCCATTGGTCTAGATATATTTCGTGACTTACCAGTGCAACCTGGTCATGAAAAGCTACTGCAACGCATACAACAGAGCGATATCATCATTCCTATCTGCAAACATTCTGGTTCTAACAATCCGGAAATAGCACCCCCACAGGGGGTTGAAGCAGAGCGAGTAGGATTTAATGATGTCGTAGAAGATACTGATGCGACAATTCGTCGTAATTTATTATTGGTAAGTGCAGAAGAGTCTGATTCTTGTCAAAGTAACTATTCTTTTAGCTTACAACTAGCACTCAAATACTTAGAAGTTGGAGGTATCCAACTAAAATTTACCCCAAAAAAGGAATTACAACTACGAGATACCGTATTTAAACCCCTGCAAAGTAACGCTGGTGGTTATCAAAAAGCGGATACCAATGGCTACCAAATCCTGCTTAACTACCGTTCTGGTTATCAGGTCGCTCAACAGGTAACTATTACAGAAGTACTTGCAAATCAAGTTAAACCAGATTTGGTCAAAGACCGCATCGTTTTGATTGGTTCAACAGCCAATAGTTTAAATGATATTTTTAATACCCCATTTGCTACGGGTAAATCAGATAATTCCGGCAAAATAGCAGGAATTGAAATTCATGCCCACAGCGTTAGTCAAATTCTCAGTGCTGTTCTTAACAAACAGCCTCTATTTTGGTTTTTGCCTGAGTGGGGTAAAGTCCTTTGGATATGGGGATGGACTGTAGTTGGTGGGTTGCTGGTATCGCGGATTCAACATCCACTAGGCTTAGGATTGGCAGGAGCAACAGCCCTTGCAGTCTTATTTGGAGCCAATTTTGCCATTTTTACCCAAGCTGGATGGTTTCCAGTAGTACCTCCAGCGCTGGGGTTAGTATTTACTGCCGGGAGTGTCCTTGCCTATAGTGCTTATCAAACTAAGCAAGAGCAACAAGAAATTACCCAACGGGTTCAAGAACACCAACAATTAATTGTGGAATTGCAAGGCCTTTTACGGCAACGCGGCAACGCCTCAAATGAAGCGCCAACGGTAATTACTGATTCCATCGGGCAAGAAATTGCACTAGGCACAGTACTAAACAACCGCTACAAAATTACTCAACCCTTAGGTTCTGGAGGATTTAGCAATACTTACTTGGCTGACGATATCCAGCGTCCTGGTAATCCGCAGTGTGTGGTTAAACAATTACGACCTCCCCGCCAAGATGCAGAATATTTAAATGTTGTCAGGCGCTTGTTCGATGCTGAAGCAGAAATTTTAGAAACTTTGGGTAAGCACCCACAAATTCCCCAACTGCTAGCTTTTTTTGAAGAAAATCGGCAATTTTCTTTAGTGCAAGAATTTGTTCGAGGGCACGCTATGGACAAAGAGCTAACCTCTGGTAAGCGATTAAAACAAGCTGAAGTTGTGGAGATACTCAAAGAAGTTTTACATGTGCTTGTTTTTGTTCACAGCTATGGTGTTATCCATCGAGATATCAAACCTAGTAACTTGATTAGGCGAGAATCAGATCAGCACATTGTTTTAATTGACTTTGGCGCTGTTAAGCAAATTCAGCCTCAGCAGCAAGAAGCTCAGACCATTTCAATTGGTACTCCTAATTATGCACCTTCTGAGCAAATGAGCGGTTTGCCAAAACTCAACAGCGATATTTATGCGTTGGGAATCATGGGAATACAAGGTTTAACTGGAGTAGATCCCAGAGAATTTCGCAGAGACACAAATACTGGGGAAATAATTATCCAAATTGAAGCTGATGCCAATCAACAGATTTGGCAACATTGGCGCGAATTAACTGAGGCAACAGATGAGTTAGTTATTATCTTAAATAGAATGGTACATTTCGACTTCACTCAACGATATCAATCAGCAGCAGATGTACTCAAAACTCTCGAAAGTCTCTAGTCTTATGTCTGAGCCACTACCCAAAAATTTACAGTTGGGCTTCATTTGGATCTTCAAGATTATTAATCCATTTAGAGGTATCTATTACCTTACCTAAATCGGAGAGAAGGCTCCCGCCATAATCTCT
>NZ_WBKL01000188.1:0-25407 GCF_015714705.1 Nostoc sp. NZL
CCGAAGGCTCCGTGCAGGGCGACGAATGGCCACAAACCACCCAATTGGAACCAACGGGTGAGGTTGCCTTGGGCTTCTGGTCCCCACAACAGCAATAGGGAATGTCCCATGCTGTCGGCGGGGGTGGATACTGCTACTGTCAGGAAGTTAGCACCTTCTAGATAGGAGGAGGCTAATCCGTGGGTGTACCAAGAGGTGACGAAGGTGGTACCGGTCAGCCAACCGCCTAGTGCTAGGAAGGCGCAGGGGAATAATAGTATCCCTGACCAACCTACGAATACGAAGCGATCGCGCTTGAGCCAGTCGTCTAGAACGTCAAACCACCCTCTACTGGGGGCGCGTCCAACTGCGATGGTCATTAGAGCAAATCTCCAAATGTTTATAAGTACAGGTTGTATCTGTATTATAGATGGCGATATAAAAGCCTTCCATAAGCAGAAAGTTAACCGGGTTGTTAACCAAGTTTACAATTTTTTACACACCTTTAATCATATTAGGTGTAAATCGCTAATTTTTCTAGGGGTTTTGTAATAAAAATTAATTTTTGCTCCAGATGAGGTAGATAAAGCAGGTGAGCAGAGAGGAAAGAGGTAATTTGAATTCTCCCCCTTGCTCCCTACGCCCTGCCCCTCTGCCTCTTCCAATACCCATTTCCCTAGAATCAGTCAGCTGACGCTAAAATGAGTCCTACAGTTAAATTTGATTATTGCTAAATGTTTACCATCGATTTAAGCATCAGAAACACTGCTTTCCCTATCTCAGTACAACGTAAGTCAGCAGAGGATGCTGAGGCTGTCTATCAGCTGATTTTGGCAGCAATCCGCTCTGGGAACCCTGACATTGTAGAACTCAAGTGCGAGGGCAAGACAGAGAAAAAAATTGCTGTCCGCGCTAGTGAAATTTCTGGGGTGCAGATTGTTCAGAAAGATGGTACAACCCCAGGTGGTGGCAGACCACCTGGCTTTTTTGCTGTAGCTGCTGAGTAACCAAGGTTGACAAATGGCTCAAGTGGGCATTGAGGTCAAGGATTTAAATTTCAGTTGGCCGAATGGAGAGAAAGTTATTAAATCTTGCTCTTTAGAAGTACCCAAGGGTGAGTTTTGGATGCTCTTGGGTACTAATGGCAGTGGAAAATCAACGTTACTTAGACTGTTGGCGGGGTTATTAGCTCCTGAATCGGGCGAAATTCGGGTTTTGCACCCCGTTGGCTTTGTCTTCCAAAACCCGGATCATCAACTGGTGATGCCAACGGTTGGTGCTGATGTGGCTTTTGGATTGGTAGAAGAAAAGTTGCCACCTGCTGCTACGAGAGCAAGGGTTGAGGAGGCACTAGGAGCGGTGAATTTGCTGACACTCCTACGACGGCCTATCTATGCACTCTCTGGGGGACAGAAACAGCGAGTCGCGATCGCAGGTGCGATCGCCCGCCGCTGTGAAGTCTTATTATTAGATGAACCCACTGCCTTGCTAGATCCAGATAGCCAGTTGGATTTAGTTGCTGGTGTCCGCCGCCTTGTCAAAAGTCGAGGTATTACAGCCTTGTGGGTAACACACCGATTAGACGAGTTAAATTACTGTGACGGTGCTTTCTTGCTAGAAAAAGGTTCTCTGGTAGATAGGGGTGAAGCCCAACGCCTCAAGCAACGTTTGATGGAGGTACATAGCGAAGCCTCCTAATTAAGTGCTGAGTAAATAAGTAAAATTAATTGCACTTAGCACTCAGCATTCCTAAACACTACTGAAACGCGCCTTTTAAACAAAGGCGCGTTTTAAGTTGGCGCGTCTGTCTTAGGGTTTAGTTTTGTGAGGATACCGTATTTTTTATTCTGTGTAGCATAGTGTTACAGACAATGCATCAATTATTATAAAACTTATGAATGAATTTTGTTAACTCTAGAAAATTGTGATTAAAAACCATGCCCCGTTCCTTACTCCAAGCCGTTTTGTTAGTGGACGGCTACAATATAATAGGCGCTTGGCCTTGCCTTAAAAAAACGCGTGATAGCGTTGGACTAGAGGCCGCACGGGGTGAACTTGTAGAAGCGATGACTGGTTATAGTGCGTTTCAAGGTTACACAACTCAGATAGTTTTTGATGCCCAATATCAGAACACCTCTAGTAATAAAGAAATTGTTACTGAGCTTTTATCTGTTTATTACACTGATTTTGGGCAAACAGCAGATACTTATATCGAAAAATCCTGCGCTTCTTTTCGCCACCAAATAGCCCAATCTTTGATTTCTCGTGTGATTGTTGCTACATCAGATCGGGCACAGCAGTTGATGATACAAGGGTATGGGGCTGAATGGTTATCGGCACAACAACTCTGTGGGGAAGTGGAAACCACTGTTTGCCGGATGCGACAAAAGTATCATACGCGCAAACAATCTAAGAGTAGGTTTTTAGCTAATGCCATTGATGCTAAGGCGCGGCAGCGTCTGGCTGAATTACGAATGGGATTACAGTAAATATCTAGTATTTAAGAGTCTCTGCTAGTCTCTGCTTAAGTTCCTGAATGGATTTTGGCTGCAAAAATTATCTAAATTAAGCTTCTAAAAAAAATATTAGCGAAAGTACTTGCCAAATACTATTTTTAGCCCTAAGATTATAAATCGTGAGTGGTCCTCAGTAGCTCAGTGGTAGAGCGATCGACTGTTAATCGATTGGTCGCTGGTTCGAATCCAGCCTGGGGAGTTTATCAATTTTGGATTTTAAATTTTGGATTCTATATTATCCATCAGAGACTTATGGTCGCTTGACTCGACTGTGACGTTTCTGAATCATGGGTCTTTTGGTGCTTGTCCTAAACAAGTGCTGGAGTTTCAACAAAGACTGCGATCGCAGTTAGAACATGAACCCTTACGCTTTTTTGGTAGAGAATGGGAACCCCTGCTAGACAATGCCAGAAGTAAGCTGGCGGCGTTTGTGGGTGCTGATGTGCAGGATTTGGTATTTGTCCCCAATGCGACGACTGGCGTTAATTCAGTGTTAAGGTCGCTGACGTTTTCAGCAGAGGACGAAATACTCACAACTAACCACGAATATAATGCTTGCCGCAACGCACTTGATTTTATTGCCAGTCGCGCTGGTGCGCGGGTGGTGGTGGCAAAAGTTCCTTTCCCTATTGACTCGCCACAGCAAGTAATCGCAGCAGTAATTGAGCGAGTTTCACCAAAAACCCGATTAGCACTTTTGGATCATGTTACTAGCCAGACAGGGTTAATTTTCCCGATTCAAGAGTTGGCGAAGGAGCTGCAAGAACGAGGTGTAGATACATTGGTAGATGGTGCCCATGCGCCTGGAATGATTCCTCTCGATTTGCGAGAGATTGGCGCAACTTATTACACCGGGAATTGTCATAAATGGCTGTGTGCGCCAAAAGGGGCAGCATTTTTGTATGTGCGGCGAGATAAACAGTCAGAAATTCGTCCTCTGACAATTAGCCACGGGACAAATTCGCCACGCACTGATAAAACTCGCTTTCAGTTGGAATTTGACTGGACAGGTACAGACGATCCTACAGCTTATATGTGTGTACCAGAAGCGATCGCTTTTATGGGTTCGTTGCTACCTGGCGGGTGGACAGAATTGAGACAGCAAAATCATCAGCTAGTGTTGCAGGGAAGACAGCTACTTTGTGAAGCGTTAGAAGTGCAGCCGCCTTGTCCAAAGGAGATGATTGGTTCAATGGCGGTTGTGCCAATGCCTGCGACTTTGGAAAACCGCGATTTCATGTCTATACACGATGAGTTGTTTGATAAGTTTGGTATTCAAGTGCAGGTGATGCCGTGGCAGGAACAACCTCGGCTGTTGGTAAGGATTTCGGCGCAGATTTACAATACTTTAGAGCAGTATGAGTATTTGGCAAAGGTTCTAAAGGGGTTGCTCTCAGGTTAATCTAGTTTTAGGAAAGTAGCGATCGCATCAAGGGTCTGTTCTGCACTTGTAGCAGTAAACATTGGGCCAACAGCCAAATAAATATTTTGGTCAGATACCAATTTTAAGACAATGTTATAACTAGTTGAACTTGTGCCTGTTACTGTGTCAATTGCGACTGCATCAATATTCAACCCTGATATTTCTGAGAGTTTAGCTTCAATAACTTCTTGCCCAAGCCAACCTTTACGTTCGATAGTCGCTTTGTCAAGGGTTTTATCAAAAATACAAATGATCGTGCCATTCATCAGCATATAAATAATGCAAACAGCACCACTTGCAATTAAGAATAAACCTAGAGGATAAGTCCACAAACGACTATCTTCATGAATTGTTAATTTTGCTTCTCGTGTGTTTTTAAGAAAGCCATTAATTTGTGCAGCTTTAGATTCCTTCTGAGTTCTGTCTGCATTTACTAAATCTATGGGGATTGAACCATCACTCGTCAGAAGTACCAAGGGATAACTATTCCCAGCATCAGTAGTACTAGTGTCTAGTTTTGCACTTAGCACATCTTTGAGATTCCAATTTTTAACTTGAGATTTTAAAATACTTTTAGTGATTAATTGGCAACTTTCTTGGGTGGGTTCAAGCCGATTACAAGTAAAAGTAGTTGTCTTTGCCAGTGTCGTTATCAACAAAACGCCTCCTGCTACAAAGAGTCCGCCAAATAACCAGTAGAGGATTGCTGCTGGCTTGAGTTGTAGTTTCAATAATGTTGGAGTTTGCTCTAAGATTTTGAGTCTCATTGTTGTAACTGTAGTCTTTACTCAAAGCAGCCCACACACAAAATTTAGATTTCCGCATCGCAGATTGAAATCAGGACTTACGCAAAATAATGAAAAAACGAACCGCAAAGGACGCAAAGGACACAAAGAAATAAGAGTTTGAGAAAGTTATTGCATAAGTCCTAGAAATGATTGGTTTTATATCTCGTGTTATAAATCATTGCGGCTTCTCATGATATGGCAAAAGCACATACTCAAGAACTAGATCAGAAAGACATTATCGGGCTAGTGCTATTCTTTTAGGTGATTGCACTTAAATTGCTAAAACTAGGATAAACGCTTTACATGACTTCTGGAGCGCTGCCTGCCAATCCTTTTGTGGCTGCGGGGATGATTGAAGATCCCAGGCTGTTTGTCGGTCGTAAAGATGAATTACACGCGATCGCATCTCGGATGAAGGGCGATCAGCCTACAAGTATAAATATAGTTGGTGAGAAGCACATTGGTAAATCTTCGTTGCTACATTATTTCGTTCTGACTTGGCAGCAGCGAGTATTAAACAACAGCAATAGTTTTGTGGTAATTTACCTACCGTTACGGGGTGTAGATTGCCAAACTGAAATGGGTTTCTATGAGGCTGTAGCTGAAGGTTTACTGAGTCATGTTCAGGGATGGCAACAACGCAATCTGCAAAACCCTTGGAAAACTAAACCGCTGAATCGTCAAGCATTTTCAGATGCGATTAAGGAATGGAAATTTATTTGAAATAACTAACTACAGACGAGGCTAGCGATTTTTAAGATACTACACCCCGCACCCAAAAACCTTGTAGATAGATGATGAATTTGCTGAAAACAAGCATGCCATTCCACTCAGATGGGGCGCATCAAGAGCGTTTGAGAAGTAGAAGCGAAATTCATTCACGGGTATTGGGTTTAAGTGCAGTTAGAAACATTCCATCAGAGCTAGGGAATTTACAATCGTAGTGCCGCTTAATGTATTTAAAGCCAGTGTCACCTATTGCTACTGGCAAGTTGAGATGCATATATTCCTCAAGAAATGGTTCAGCAGCGCGACTACGGCTTACGCGCGCCTCACGTTCTTGTGCTGTTTCGTCGTACATTACTTCCATTGCACTGAAAGTTCCCCCTGGTTTTAGCAGTCGGTACATTTCTTGCAAAATCTTACGAGCATTCTCTTGTGGCATTTCATGTAGCACGTAAGTGAAATGTACAATGTCAAAACTGTTATCTGTCCAGTGTGTGACTTCAGCATTCTCTTGATAGAAAAAAACTTTACTAGCGCCACGTTGCGCTTTCCAGTCTCTACAAAAGCGGATCAGAGGAGCGCTTAAATCAATCCCAATGACATCAGCATTCGGGAAAAGTTCTCCGTAAACAAAAGTTGTAGTGCCAGTGCCACAGCCAATATCCAGTATACGTTGCGGAGATTTTGTCCCGTGAACTTTCCACAACCATTCTCTGAGATTTTGCTCTTGACAGAAGAAGTACTGGTTTCGCACTATGTATATCAGCCGCGGGGCTTTAGGATTGGCAAAACCATTTGGGATAAAGTGGACTGGCTTCTCAGCCCAGTGACTGGGAATATCAATCGGTGCTTTAACCCCAGGTAGCACTACATCTGACCCGTCTGTTGTCCCATCATAAGATGGCAGTGTTTCAATCCATTCATTTAATAATCTTATTGCCTGTTCTGGTTGTTGGTGCGCTAGAGTAAATAGAAAGTTTTCAAAAGCTGTGTTTTCTTGAAAAATTGTCTGTTTAGTAATACTGATGGGTTGAGGTTCAACTTCCGATAGATTAGTGAAACCAGACAACATTATTCTTGCGGTGGCGTTCATCATAGCTTCTTAAGTTTTGTCAAGTTAAAATATTGACATTTAAGCTAAACCATAAGGTAAGCAGTCCCGTTTCTTTATGTTATCTTTTTTAAATAATTCCGACTTCATCAACCTCTGCATTTCCGTGCTTGTTACTGAAAGCGAGTCAGCAAACACTACTAGCACCAAAGGTTTTAGCTAATAAAATCTCCCCTGATAAGCAATCACGAATTACCCACAATACTTCATGTCCAACTTCTGGTTGCATCCCATCGATTGCTAATATGACTCGCCTTTGTTGTTTGGCTATCGCTTTTAGTCTTTGGCGATATTTTAACCATAAGCTAAGTAACTTGTTATATCTAGAAAGCAAGTGAGTGACGCTGCGCTCACTGATAGATATACTCTTTGAGCGAAGATGTTGGTAAATTTGGGGAATACTTCGAAATGTTTAAGAGATTATTTCTGTTGTGCTGGAGCGAGGCGATCAATATTTTCAGGAATTATGGACGAGTTTAACAGATAGCGATGTCTACAATGGGCTACGCTTACGCAATTTGCTTCGGCGTTTAATCCACGGGGAAACTCCCACACAGCAAGACAAAGGCGTTGTCCGCAAACTAACGCGAAAAGAAATTTTGACTCCAGAAGGCAATGCTTTTCAAGTGCCTTTAGTGCAAAAGTATATAGAACAGTTGCTAGAAGAAGAAGAAGCGTAATTCGTAATTCGTAATTACCGCTTGTTAATTTGTTCTGATCGCGATATTTGTTACAAACACTACGATTTTCGTTACAAACAATACGTTTTCATTACCAACGCTACGATTTTCGTTACCAAAACTACGATTTCTGTTACAAACAATCTGATTTTTGTTACAAACACAATAATTTTCGTTACAAACATCACGATTTCGTGCTGTAGTAGGTCGCTAAATTCAACTTAACTATGAAATATCACAGACAGTAGAGGTAAAAACGCCAACAGAAAGCCATGCCAAGATTGCAATTGAGCTTCTGGGGTTGGTTCTGGTGGTGCTAATAGAGCTTCTACTCTTTGTTCTAAACGATCTACACCAGAGGAACCTAATGCAGCACAGCAAATTTCCGATAAAACGGGGCCACTACTAACTACTAGTAAAAGTGACTCCGCTAGCACCAGAGGGTCTACCTGCAATGCTGCATAACCATCGGCACGGAGTTCGCGCAAAGCTAACAATTCTTCCCACAAAGGCTCTGTATTCGGTAACCATGCAGTGCAGGAACGCACCCAACCCAGCCAGAAAAACCAGAACGTATCCCTGTAATGGTGATGCCCTTGCTCATGGGCTAAGACGCTTTCTAAATGAGCCGGTGAAAGAGTTTGCACTAATCCTTGGCTAACCACTAGTTCTGGTTGCCAAAAACCGATTTGACCTGCAAACAGCGCGCCTGTTTGCAGCAGTCTGGCTCGTCTATCGCCAACATTCACTAAAGGACAGTTACGGGCAGATTCTACTGACTGCCAACCCTGGAAGGCAAGTTTAATGCATGAAATGGCAAAAAATGCCAAATAAATTAATGCTAGTAAATAACTAATTGAGCCTGTATACATTCCGCCCATTTGTCCTTGAGGTCCCATGAACAGCACAGCGATCGCAGTCATGAAAATGAGCAAGGGCGGGAAGAGAAACAAAAATAGCGATCGCTGCCACCGCAGATTCCAATTGCCTTGGGGTTGATTCCAGGCGGATCTTAACCACCAGGCAACTGCCAAAGCATTCAAAATCATTATCAGATGCATCATTGTTCCTCCCTGGCTTGGCGTGCAGATTGAATACGTTTGGCGATCGCAGCTATTTGCTCACTGGCTGCTTCATCTAGGCTATCGGCAAAGGCAGCAACAACATCGGGGTTGCCCACCGCTAGAAATCGCTGTAATTGCTCGTGAGCTTTGATGACATCTGATTGCTGCTTACTCAGCATTGGCCGCCAATAGAATGCCCGCTCTTTCTTGTCGCAGGCTAGCCAACCTTTATCAGTGAGGCGACGTAAAACAGTGGTGACAGAAGTATACGCTAATTCGCGGTTGGGATCAGCGAGAATGCGATCGTGCACATCTTTTACTGTGGCTGAACCAAGTTCCCAGATGATATTTAAAATTTCCGCTTCCAACGGGCCTACAGATAGTTGTTTAGGGCGGTAGTCGGGTAAAGGTGCCATAGCGATTTTCGATTTGGGATGAGCGGAGTGGAGGTAAAAATTTTAGTTTCTATTTGGCAAGGTTAGTCAGGATGCGTAGTGGTGCTAACTTGGAATGCCAAATACAGCTTGAGAAAATCTGTTCTTGTTTTACATTACAGGATAGTGCAGCAAATCTGAAAGTCTAAAAGCATAAAAATGGACTTTTTGAGTATTTTTGTATTGAATGGGTTACCATCGTGCATTTTGATGCTAAAAAATTCTTTGCGAACAATTGTGACTATAGTTAGTGACACCAACTAGGTAGAATGTTATTTGCGGCAATAGTATTAAAACAGGTGTATCCAGCCCGTGAAGTTATTCGTATACCACACTCCTGAATTGACTCCAACGGATAAAGCGCCAGAATGTGCGATCGCAGTCGATGTCTTGCGAGCAACTAGCACAATAGCGACTGTCTTAGCATCTGGAGGCGAAGCTGTACAAGTATTCAGCGATTTAGATCAGTTAATTGAAGTTAGCGAAAAATGGCCCTCTGAAAAACGGCTGCGGGCTGGAGAACGCGGCGGTGCAAAAGTCGCTGGCTTTGAGTTGGGTAACTCTCCCCTTGACTGCACACCAGAATTAGTAGAAGGGCGGCGCTTGTTTATCAGCACCACAAACGGCACTCGTGCTTTACAACGGGTACAAGACTCCCCAAATGTATTAGCAGCAGCCTTGATTAACCGGGCGGCGGTGGTGCAATTTCTTTTAGAGAAGCAACCAGAGACAGTGTGGATTGTCGGTTCCGGTTGGGAAGGCAGTTATTCCTTAGAGGATACAGTTTGTGCAGGTGCGATCGCTCATAGTATTTTGCAGCAAACCAAGTTGTCACCTGAAGAACTCGCTGGTAACGATGAAGTAATTAGTGCGATCGCTCTTTACTCTCAGTGGCAAGATAACTTATTGGGATTACTTCACCAAGCTAGTCACGGCCAACGATTGTTGCGTCTTGACTGTCTAGATGATTTAAAATATTGTTCCCAAACTGATATTTTAGATGTCTTGCCAATACAACATGAAACAGGAGTATTAAAAAGTCAAAAGAAATAGGGAATGGGGAGTGGGGAATAGGGAAGAAACTTAATTAACGCGACGATGTGCAATTATGTGATTGGAACCCCGCTTCCATTCCTCTCCCCGAAACGGGGAGAGGCTTTGATTATTTCTCCCTTTCCCTTGCAGGGAAGGGTTTGGGGGTTAGGTTTTAGAGAAAGTCGTACACGGCGTTAATTAACAATGCCTATTCCCCATATCCAATTTTCAAATCTTTGAGCATTTGGCGGAGTCTTTGTCGCCAATGGGGGGGATAAGTCCCTAGAATTGCTGCAATTTTTCCACAAGCAAGCACAGAATAGGCTGGGCGACGGGCTGGTGTAGGATAGTCGGCAGTTGTAATGGGGACAATACGTTCAACTTTTAAAGGGAAGCCTAGCTGTTGGGCTTCTTCAAAAATGGCAACGGCAAAGTCATACCAGCTAGCAACGCCGCTATTAGTGTAGTGATAAGTGCCGCTAATTTCTGGGGTTAACTGGGGAATCGTCTGGGCTATGACTGCGGCTATGTCTTGCGCCCAAGTCGGGCTACCAATTTGATCGGCGACAACACGGAGTTCTTGGCGTTCTGCACCTAGTCGCAGCATGGTTTTGACAAAGTTACTTTTGCCAAAGGTTCCATAAACCCAAGCAGTCCGGAGGATGAGATGATGGGCGCAAGTTTCCCGAATAGCTTCTTCTCCAGCGAGTTTGGTTTTACCATAGACACTCAAAGGATTAGTTACATCGGTTTCCTGATAAGGGCTACACCCATTGCCATCAAAAACGTAATCGGTCGAAATATGAATTAGAAAAGCTCCTAACTTTTGGCTTTCTTGGGCAATAATTAGGGGTGCAGTAGCATTAATAGCCGTAGCAAGTTCAGCTTCGCTTTCGGCTTTGTCTACAGCAGTGTAAGCAGCAGCGTTAATTATGATTTGCGGCTGCTTTGCTCTGATAACGTTGCGGAGGGTATCGGGTTGGGCAAGGTCTACTGTTGGGCGTTCTACTGAGATAATATCGCCATAGGATGGGAGTATTTGTTGTAGTTCCTTACCCACTTGACCATTGCTACCAATCAGCAAAATTGATTGACTCATCCTAATTAGTTCTCGAACCTAACGCAATCATCAAGCTTAATCAAATACTTCAGCACTTCTCAAAGGTTTACCGGCTTGGTCTTTAGCTGATAAAATCGGTGACGCACTTAGGGGCCAATCTATAGCTAAATCTGGATCGTTCCATAGAATTGTGCGATCGCCTTGGGGTGCGTAGTAATCTGTAGCTTTGTAGAGAACTTCGGCTATTTCTGAAAGCACCAGGAAGCCATGAGCAAAGCCTGGTGGTATCCACAGTAGGCGTTTGTTCTCAGCACTGAGTTCATAACCCACCCACTTACCGAAAGTAGTCGAACTTTTTCTAATATCTACGGCTACGTCAAAGATAGTGCCAACAATAGCCCGGACAAGTTTACCTTGGGGTTGTTGGATTTGGTAGTGCAATCCCCGCAGGACATTTTGTTTTGAGCCAGAGTGGTTATCTTGAACAAAGTTAGTAACAATACCAGTCTCTTGGGCAAATTTTCGATCGTTGTAGGCTTCAAAAAAGAACCCGCGATCGTCTGCAAATACTTGGGGTTCAAGTTGTATGACTTCGGGAATTTTGGTATGTACAATGCTCATTAATATTATTTCGAGTAATCTGCCACAGTGTTAATTGTGAGAGTAATTTAATGCTTGTATTTTACAGCTAGCAGGTAACACTTCAACTGTGGCTTTTCCTGTTTTTAACAAGTACATCACGTTAATTCAATTTGACAGTCATCGCCAATCATAAATCGTAAGGCTTTGGGGCGACGGGGTGCAAGGGTCAATTGTGCTCTTTGCCCAATCACGCTATCAATAATGCGTTGATGGATTCCGGCAATTTTAGCACTTTCTAAAATCACACTGTGTTCTAAATCTGTATCAATGAGTGTCGCATTGTTAGCAATACTACTATAAGGGCCAATAAAACAGTTTTCTAGATGACAATTGTTACCAATGACTACTGGCCCCCGAATTGTACAGTTGATTACTTTAGAGTTTGTACCGATTTGGACTCGCCCAATAATCTGACTTTGGGCATCGACTTCGCCAAGAACTGATGCTGTCAGATAGGTATCGAGAATCAATCGGTTAGCTTCTAGTAAGTCATCTTTCTTACCAGTATCTAACCACCAACCTTTGAGATTGTAAGCTAAAACTTGCTTTTCCTGATTAATGAGGTATTGAATAGCATCAGTAATTTCTAGTTCGCCTCTGGCGGAAGGTTGGATATTTGCGATCGCATCAAAGATGAGATGAGAAAAGAAATAGACTCCTACCAATGCCAGATTTGAAGGAGGAACTTTGGGTTTTTCAATTAACTGTAATACCCGTCCTGTTTCATCGACCTCAGCCACACCAAAGGCGCTAGGGTTTGCAACCGAACGCAAGAGAATCAAAGCATCTGGTTGTTGTTGGCTAAATTGTTGCAGAAAGTAACGTAACTCACCTAGTTGAATCAGGTTATCGCCCAAGTACATGACAAAGGGAGAATCTCCTAAAAAGGGACGGGCGATTTGGACGGCATGAGCAAGTCCGGCTGGCTGTTTTTGTACTATGTAGGTGATGTTTGCTCCAAAGCATTCTCCATTGCCAGTTTTCCCTTGGACTTCTGCCCCGGTTTCCGGGCTGATGATGATGCCAATATCAGTAATACCAGTAGCGACCATTTCTTCAATGCCATACCATAAAACAGGTTTATTAGCAACTGGCACGAGTTGTTTTGCTCCGCTATAGGTGAGGGGACGTAGGCGTGTACCTTTCCCGCCAGAGAGAATTAGTGCTTTCATAGGGATTAAGGATTAATTATGAGTCATTAGTCAAGATAATCTGAAATCTGGACAAAATCCTAAATCCTGGGATCTAAATCTGGCGTTAGTTTATCTTTTATATGTAGCGGGATAACACTTCGACGGTTGCTTTTCCTGTTTTTTCCCAACTGAATTGTTGGGAGTGAGTAATACCTTGACTAGAAAGACGCGATCGCAACCCCAAATCAGTTGCAATAACCTGCATCGCCTCTGTAATTTCTCCGGTGTTGTAGGGGTTGATCAGAATCGCCGCATCGCCAGCTACTTCTGGTAAGGAGGAGAGATTGGAGGTAATGACGGGAGTACCACAAGCCATCGCTTCGAGGACAGGTAAACCAAAGCCTTCCCAGAGACTAGGGAAAACGAGAGCGATCGCTTCATTGATAATTTTTGGCAATTCGCCATAGGGTACATAGTCTAGGAACTTTACCCGATTAGTTATACCTAGTTCTGCTACTTCCGCTTTTAAAGTAGGGGTGTAACGCGAATCACTTGGCCCTACTAACCACAATTCATAATCCTTGCTATTAGGTAACGCAGCAAAAGCAGCGATCAGTCGCTGTAAGTTTTTGTAGGCGTTTTGGCGACCAATGTAGAGAAAGTAGTTGCGCTTAGGTAGATTTAGGGGGAAGAAGTGAGTGCGATCGTAGGCTAGGGGAATGGGAGTAATTTTGTTTGCAGGAATTCCGTAAAAGTTTGTGATGTCTTTAGCTGTAGCCTGAGAGTTACAAATAATGTGTTGTGCTTGGTTAATGACTTGGGGAATGTAGTAGCGGTGATAGGGTGTCAGTGGTGAAAAACGTTTAGGAAAACGCAACGGGATAAAATCGTGAACCATCACGACAAAACGACAGTTGCTATAAAGGGGTGCTTCTGGAAGCGAGGAAAATAAAATCTGCGATTTTAGCTTTCTATAGATTTGTGGCAATTGGAATTGCGTCCAAACAAGTCGTTTCAAATGACCTTTTATCCCTTGTTCTGCGGTTTGGTTAGGAGGAATTGGGTAGCAGTTGTAACCAGGAATATTCTGAGAAACTAGGAGTGTAGGATAAAGTTGTTCTAAGTGAGGCAGCAAATTGAGAGCGTAGGTAGTGATACCTGTAGGTTTAGTTAATAGAAAGGAGAGATTAATTAATAATGTCATTATTTATAATTAACCATAAAATAATTTAGTCTATTTTTTATTTAATAAGTATTTATAGTTCAACAAAATAATTTTAGTAGTGATAATAGTCTATTTTAGTATTTACATAATAAACTTTTTATTGGAATATTAATAATATATTTTAATCCATTATTTGTTCTGGTTGTTTATTATATAATCCCATATACCACAAATTTTCCCTAACGCAGCTTGTGGTTTTAGTATAATCCCTAAAATAGCCTTCAATATTTGAAAAATTAATCTAATACTAAAGATAAATCTATTTGTATATTTATCCATTGTCAACAAATAGCTATACGTACTGTTTCTTATTTTCTTGAAAACATTTCTATTAGTAATACTTGATGGTTGATGCAGCACTGGAAAACTATTATTTATAGCAACTAAATGTCCTTGATTAGCATAGCGTAAACAAAAATCTACATCTTCATAATAAAGAAAATAAGCAGTATCAAAATGAGGAAATTCAGTAAAATTATTCAAATTAACGATTAGACTACATCCTGAAACCCAATCACAATTAACATAGTCTACATCCATATTTGTTAATTTTTTTTGGGTAATGATTGCGCCCGTTTTAGGAATAAATCGACCGCCGGCAAACCAAACTTCACCTGTCGGTGTATAGATAAGTGTACCAAGAATTGAAATTTTTGGATGCAACTTAAAAAATGGCTTAACTTTTTCTAAATTATTTTCTATAAAATATGCATCTGGATTGATTATCCAAACATACGCTTGGGGATCTTGAATGTAAATCCATTTTAAGCCTAAATTACAAGCACAACCAAAACCTAAATTAGTTCCAGCATCAAAAATCAATACAGATTCAGTTTTGAGAAGATCAATAGAATTATCATCAGGTGAGTTATTGATGATAATTACTTTGTAGTCAACATAGCTTGTTTTCCGTATGGAATTGATTAATTCCAATACTAAATTTGTAGAATAATAATTAACAATTAAAAAATAAATCACTATAGTTTAATTGAGCTAAAACTTAGTTAATTTTGCTGAAAATACTTCATATAAAAACTGATAAGTGACCCGCTCTGATAGAAGTAATTTTATTGAATTATTTCTTGTTCACTATTGAGTTAAATTCTCTTTTTAATAACTCAACACCAAATTTTTCCAAGCTTTCCTTGAAAACCGTGAAATGTTCCCAGCAAGCAAGCCCATACTTTTAAGGTTTTGTCTTCCGGGTCATACAGCAAAATTGTAACTATCCTGCGGAGTAAATATTTTATGCGTCGCCCACAACTGGTTAGTCGATACAAACCTTCAGCGTTGCGAGTTTCTAAATAAGTATGGTTTCGAGTAATGTAGTAGTTACGTAGAGCAGAATATTGGTGAATAATTATTTCTCGTTGGCAAAACTTGACTTTAACTGGATTACCAAAATTATGATATATGATAGCTGTAGTAACTATCAAATTATGGAATCCTTGTTGTCGTAATCTCAGTCCATAGTCAAGATCAATCCCATCTATAAACAATTCTGCACGAGGAGGGTCAACAGTTTTAGCAGCAGCAATGGAAATCAAAGAACCAGAAGTTATAGGAGAGTCGCACTCATAAAAATCAACATTCTTATTGTGCTTCCAACCCATAAATTGGTCTCCTACAAAAACTGCTCCCTGTACAACTTCTTCAGTTTTGTGATCAATGGCAGTAGGAGCAATAATCCCAATCTTGTTACCATACTCTAGGGAAAACTTATTGTAAGTTTCCAAGAGAATTTCCAAACAATTCTTCGTCGGTAAACTGTCTTGATCAAAAGTCCATAAAAAATCATAACCTTCTTTTGTTGCCCATTCCAGCGCAAGTGCCAAGCCTTGACCAATGCCAATATTTTCAGGATAATGATGTATCAAAATTGACGCACTATTATCAGGTTCTAGTAATTCTTGTTCGGAATTATCTACTATGAAAACAATATCTATTGTTATAGATTGAGATTTAATTGCTTGCAGACACTTGCTAGCAGCTTGCTTATCCTTATAGAGAGTTATGTAAGCTGCAACTTTTGCTGTCATTTATTTAGATGTATGTAACAACTCGATTTATTGGTTTTATATTCTAATGATGAGCTAACAAAAGTTAATATCTAGATACTTTTAAAACACCTCTTATGAATAACCAATATTTCTAGATGCTTGGGCATAATAAATCTCCTCTAGTATCTGTCGAAGATTATATTTATATTCCCAAGTTGGATAGTGAGAACGAAACTTTCTGACATCTGAAATATACCAGATATGATCGCCAGAGCGATTCTGTTCTGTATAAGTGGATTGCAGCTTTTTACCCACGAGATTTTCGCAAATTGATATTGCTTCTAACATAGAACAATTGCTATGCCGAGAACCCCCAATATTATAAACCTCTCCCCATCTGGGATTTTGATAAAAATGGTAAAAAGCATTGACAAGATCGTAACTGTGTATATTATCTCTAACCTGTTTGCCTTGATAGCCAAAAATGGTATAGGTTTCGCCAGCAATAGTACATTTCATTAAGTACGCTAGAAAACCGTGCAATTGAGCGCCAGAATGGTTCGGCCCAGTTAGGCAACCTCCTCTAAAACTAGCAGTTCTCATGCCGAAGTATTTACCATATTCTTGAACTAGTATATCTGCGGCAACTTTAGAAGCACCAAATAGAGAATGTTTGGAATTATCGATTGCCATTGACTCATCAATGCCTTCTGTATATTGATGATTTGGTTCAATTTCCCAGCGAGTTTCTAGCTCCTGCAAGGGTAGATAATTAGGAGCATCGCCATAGACCTTGTTAGTTGAGGTAAATATAAAAATTGCATCAGGGCAGTATTGCCGAGTTGCTTCTAGTAATACTAAAGTGCCATTGGCATTAACTGTAAAATCTGTATGAGGGTCTTTTGCTGCCCAGTCATGGGATGGCTGTGCTGCTGTATGGATAATGAGAGAAATATCGGAAGAATATTCTTGAAATAGGTTTTCTATTGCGGAGCGATCGCGGATATCAATATCATAGTGACGATAACTATCACCATATTTATCTTCTAGGATACGACGATTCCAGTCTGTGGAGGCAGATTCACCGAAAAATACCGCCCGCATATTATTATCGATACCGACAACATGAAAACCGTTTTGGACAAAGAAATGAACGGATTCCGAACCAATTAGACCCGATGAACCAGTAATTAAAACGGTGGGCATAAGATTTTGACTCACCTCATAGTACAAACAACAGTTTAGGATAAAATGGGCTTTAGGATTGTTTCATACTCAATAATCCAGTTATAAATATCTCTGAGAGTTTTTTCTGGACTCATGATTGGTTCCCATCCAGTCTTAGAACTTATCTTGGAAGAGTCCGTAATATAAATGGGGATATCACCTTGTCTGGCTATTTCTTCTGATTTGATAGGAATAGATTTACCAGTGATTGTCTCGCATAGTTTAGTAGTTTCTAATAGAGATAGACTATTATCAGCACCTCCACCAACATTTAAAACATCCCCATCAAGTTCTGAAAAATTTTCTAACTGATAATTAATTAAACTTAATAAATCCTCAATGTGTAATAAATCTCTAACTTGTTTACCTGTACCGCCATAGCCTATGTAGCTTAGAGATTTTTCAAAATAGTGTGCGGCTAACCACAAAACAAAAACACCTTGGTCAACTTTACCCATTTGCCAAGGCCCTGTAATTACACCACAACGGTTGACTATTGCCTGAATACCATAAGCTTGCCGATACTCTTCGATTAGCATTTCCGAGGCTAGTTTGGTAGTACCATAAAGAGAACGGTAGCTTTGAAGTGGAAATTCCTCTGCTATCCCAAGATGAGATACTCCCGATATTGTCTGTTCAGGAGCAATGCTAAAGCGGGTTGGTAGTTCTACTAAGTTAACTGACTTAAGCGTTTCAATCGGATAAACGCGACTAGTGGAGAGGAAGAGTAAACGAGCGTTGATTTGCCTAGCTAGTTCAAGAACATTAATAGTTCCTAATAAATTCGTTTGCAGGACGTATTGTGGAGAGGCAAATCCTGCAAGGACAGAAGGTTCAGCAGAACAATCAATGATAGTATCGACGGAATTAAAGATTGCGGGATCTAAATCGCTAGGAGAGCGAATATCACCGTGAATAAAGTCAATGTCTAAATTTTTAAATCTAGGAAGGTTTAGTTCTGAACCACGCCTTCGGAGATTATCGAAACATATAATTTTCGTGGACGAGTGATGCTTTTTTAAATTAATTGCTAAGGAACTGCCAACAAAACCAGCTCCTCCTAAAATCAGAATATTCTCAGCCATTTGATTTAAACCTTTGATTTGCTAGCAGTCTTTTTTTGCTTAGATGATAATCTCCACGCGATAAATGTTTTTCTAGCCAGATGTAGAGAACTATAAACAAATATCGACTGCCCATTTCTTTTAGCTTTAGCTTAGAAACTCCTGTAGTTCTATTTCTCCAAGTTATGGGAATAGTTGTATAAGAGTACCCTCTTACTATGGCTTTGAGTGGTATTTCTACTGTTAAATTGAAATGATGAGATACTAATGGAGAGATGCCTTCAATAACATCTTTACGATAAATTTTGAATGCATTAGTAGTATCGTTAAAATTTAAACCAAATAAAATTTTAATAAATAAGTTAGCTAAACGATTTACAATTAATTTGTGGCTGGGATAGTCAATAACTTTACCTCCTCTAATAAAGCGGGAACCAAAAACACAATCGTATCCCTCTTGCAGTTTATAGTAGTAATTTACGATGTCTTCTGGTGCATCTGAACTATCTGCCATAACTACCGCTACAGCATCTCCTGTAAAATTTTCTAACCCACAGCGAACTGCAAAGCCAAAGCCGTTAGGATAATAATTATTGATGTAACGCAGCTTACTATTTTCAGAATTTATCTGCTGTAATAATTGTTCTGTGTTATCTTTGCTGTTGTCGTTAACGACTAAAATTTCGTAATTTATTTTTTCTTGTTCCAAAACTCTGCTAATAGTGTGAACAGTTTGAACTATGCAGTCTTCTTCATTGTAGGCTGGAATTACTATTGATAAAGTCTTAACAGATTTTGAAGCATCTACCGTTATTGATTCATCTTTGATCAAGGTAGAATTTAATGATAGAGCTGGGGACAATGATTCTGGATAATATGTAGCCCATGTTTTTTGTGTTGGGGTTTTAAATACAAAGCGATCGCTAATCAAATAATTAATCGATGCACTCACAAGTGCGCCTATTATAGTATTGATAGCATAGTTAACTTTCAACCAATCTAAAATCGGAAAAATAAATAAAATGCGGGTAATAACTGCAAGTCCAGCAGAAACATGGTAAAGAGGAAGTTGTCGGAATAACACTTCTCTAATGTTCCAAATACCGCCAGTCCAAACCCAAGTCCGGTAAATAAAAAAACTAAATATTAGGGAAATTTCAATCGATACTACATTAGCAATATTACGCAAAAAAGGTGTATTGAACCCTAGCTTTTCAATTATTAAATAAATCAATACTAAGTTCAGTGCAGCTGCTAAACCACCACCTAGTAAAAACTTTAGTATTTTGGGCTGGAATAATTTTTTTAGCATAATGTATGTTTATTAAAATCATGAATAATAAATTTCATTTAATGAACTTAATAAATAATTGGATCTACTAGCTAATGCTTAATTAATTTTATAGACCAAGGTTCTGGATTAGTTGGAATTATCATTTCATGTCCATTTGGTAATTCCATAAATCTATCAGCGTACTGAGCAAATTTAAAATCAGTAAAAGCCGGATGTTGCCAGTCAGTTACTATGCCAATTGACATAGTTGCTAGTATCGTTAAAGCGAACATCTTCCCAATGCGATTTTTTTGGCTGTATGCCTTGTGAAAAATCCATATAGTTCCTAATGAAAAGGCTAATACTAAGTTAAACCAGTAACGTGCACCGACACCAATAGGCTCAAACAAAGTTATATTAGGAAACTGTAAAGCTATTGCTGTAAAAGGAATAAGAGCCGCGAATATTATAAATGATCTTAGTTCCAAAGGGGATTTAAGCAACAAATAAACTGAGACAATAATCCCTAAAACTAATATAGTTATATTCAAAATAATATACAATAAATCTGGCAATACATTTATGAAATAATTAGTAACATTAGTACCGAAAATGCTCATTGAGAAAACTTGATTTGTTAAAATTTCTAATATTTTCCTTACATCATTAAAAGATAAAAAATTAGAGCCTACTTTACTCATTCTTTCTTGACCAATTTGATTAGTATTAATAACTATAATTTGGGTTAATGCTGTACATATCAGCACTAGGAATTTTAAATAAAATAAATCATTGAGTTTTTTATTACTAATTTTTGTTGCAAAAATTAAAAATATAATCGCGGGCACTATCAGGATTGAAAAAGGCCCGGTTAATCCTCCTATCAAAATGATTATGAGGTCAAACAAATTAACTAAAACATGAGATGATTTAGCAATAATAGCCATAAATATTAAAAGTGCTATGCGCCATTGTGCATTAGTAATATTTGCATTAACCTCATAGCATCCAGGTAAAACTAAATAGAGAAACGATATAGCAATTCTATAATTTATGTTTGGTATTAATTTTGAAAACCTCGAGGAAATTAAAAAGGTTACTGGGAGAATTTGAATTATAATGGCAATCAAATTAAAAACAAGTGGTGCTGATTTTAAGGAGAACAACATGCTAAATGTCGCAGTTAATCTGGGGACGGCATGTAGATACCCTGCGTAAGGTGATAATAATGAATTTAGAATTCCATTGTTGTATGCTTGGGCATAAAACACAGTTCCATCTTCTGCCCAAAATTGAGGATTTAAAATTGCATCAGGTCGCCTAGATATAATTATTATAAAAGCGAGCAGAAACATTATTATATGAACATAAAATAATTTGCGTCCGCTTGGATCGTGTGAAGAGGTAGTACGGTTAATTTTCATGACTCCCTTACCACTGTATTACATAGTATTATCAGTAGAAACTATTTTATTAGTACAAAATAAAATTCGATATCCTCTGTTAAATTAGATAGAGTAGGTTGCGACCACACAGATAACCAAGGACTAATATTTTTGCATACATAATCTATCATTGAAGCAAAACTTTCATAAGTAAATGTGTGGTAATGAATATCAGCTTTTTCATAGAACATTTTCTCTACTATCTCATCTAGTTTATTGGGTTCTGTTGGATAAGCAAATTTAAAAAATTCTACGTAATGTTCTCTATCTCTGTCCGATGAAGGATTTTGATAATCTAAAATCAAGTGTTCTAATTTAGTTAATTCGCGGTTTTTGTCAAAAGTTCTTTCTTTATCTGGTACTACCAATACTAAATAACCTCCACTACAAAGTTTATTATAAGCATTCTCCAATACAGCGATGGGATTTTTAGTATGTTCTATAACATGACAGGCAACTATAAAATTCAACGTATTATCTTCAATGCCCTCTAAAGTTTCTAAATCAGTAATTAAATCTGGTTCTATCAAATTATAAATATCTTTACCAGGACGAAGCTGATTGTTTAGAACATCTTTAGGTAATCTATCTACATATCGAACATGGCAATTCAAAGGTATTGGAAATGGAGACCAGGCGGCACCAACTTCTATCCCATTTCCACTGAGTCTAGATGCAGCTATTTCCCGCATCTGCATACTACTACAATTCCTTGGCGGATTCTGCCAATCTGCAAATGACCAAAAATGTGGAGCTGGACGAGCAGCAAGAAGGTTTAGCAACGTTTCGTCACTTACTATTTGAATATCATCAGGCCAAGTATATCCATTATCATTTATCCAATCTATATCTGGCACGTAGTGACGATATCCATTTCTTACATAAAATAACATTGAGCCGAAAATACTGCCATTAGATTGCATTAAAACGCCATTAGATTTAGTCTCGGCATTGAGAACAAGGAGAATAAATTTATAAATTTTTTTTACTTCAACAGCCCAATCTGCATGGTTATTTATTAGTTCTTGGGCAGCATTAATTCTAATATGTTCTAAATCTTCATATCGTTCAATTGCTTCTGATATTGTTTCAGCTATATATGTAGCGCTTGGATAAGATAAAAGACAGTTTTGCCTATCTTTCAATAACCATTTTGTACTATTGTTGATATTAGAAACGACTAATACACCGCACGCCATCATCTCAAATGGTAAGTAAGAGGGATGCTTAGTCATCATCATAGATAGTCCAATATGACAGGAACGATATAAATCTCCTGTTGCTTCATAAGTTAGCAAACCCAGATTTTCTATCACTCCTTCTAACCCATAGTCTTCAGGCTTCCAGTTTGCACCAGCAGATAATATTTCAATATTAGAACCGTAGCGATTTTTGAGTTGACGCATAGCTGTAATTGCTAGCTCAAAAGAGTTCCGAGGATGTCCGGGACGACCATAAAAAAAGATCCGTTTAGGGTTATCTTTCCTGTAACTATCATCTTTATAAAAAACTTTAGTATCTATGCAGGGAGTAAAGTGAATAGATTCTCCTCCATATTCACTTTCATATATATTTTTTAAACTAATAGTGTTCGCAATCCCATAAAATCCAAAACGGTATGTTGCCTCAGCTTGAGCATAGGTAGAGCCGGCTGGATAGAATAAAGGTTCAAAATCCTGAATAAAATAAAACTTCAATCCCGTATTTTGAACCTTTAGCAATACATAAGCTGTTGTCCAAAGTGTGGCTATTGAAAAATCTGCGGGTTGTATATTCTCAATTGCTTGTGCACTGTTAAGAACTATAACTTCACAAGTTTTTAATTCTGGAAATGCTTTAATAATATTACCAAAAATAACATCAGCCTTGGCTTCACCACAAATCAAAAATCTTTGATGCATTCCTCCTTTTTGCAGTAAATAATCAGCCGTTCGGAGTATTGTCATGACTCCGCCATAAAAAGCATTTTCAAAGGATGGTAGATACCAATTGACAATATGAGGCCCAGATTTAACAACTCTTTCTGGATGTTGCTGAACTTGAGAAATGTCACTGTAGGAAAAATCCATGACTGCGGCTAATGCAGTCGCATCTTCAGTGTACTTATCTAGTGGAATTAAATTCTTTTTAATTAGGTTTTTGTCTAGGGGAATTAAGCTCTTTTTAATTAGCTTCTTGATAAATATTGGAATTTTCATGAAACTTCTCCATTTTTTGATCTTAATTTCAAAGGAACTACAGATGCAAATGCAGGATGAAAATAAGGATCATCTGCTAATGAATCATCAAACTTTGGCACATTATTACCCGGTAAATCTAGCAAAAACGCTCTCGCATGGGGATTTAACAAACCACGTTTATTAGTAGCCCGACTAGCTTGACAAAGCTTAATCATTGAATGCTGCACAGAAGAAGAATCTATAGATAATCCTCCTAATGCTAAGTAATGTTCGTAACTAAAAGCTACTGCCCAAGGAGAGCTAGCGCTACAGTTTCGATACCATAATGCTCCACCAAATATTTCCCAAGAATATAAGTTACTGCCATAAAATAATGGAGAGCCATTGCCATATTTATCAACAATCAATCCAGCTTCAACAACTATATTTTGATTTGTCACAATAAGGGCTGAAGCAAATCCAATATCTGGATGATTAAGAACCCAACCACTTAATTCTTCTATCCATCCCTTTTCAAATTTAACGACTTGGCCTGATACGAATAAAACTACATCAGTAGTATCCTGTTTCGCTGCCTCTGCTAAAGTTGCTAGCTTAGAATTTCCTTCACCCACCAGCAGCCAATCAACAGGTAAATTGATTTGTTCTATGAGTATTTCCCGTTCACTTGCTTGTAAATAATAATTAGACTCAGGTAAAACGATTTTGGCTTTATGCAAGTTCGGGTCAGCAGATTCCGAAATAGCACTTATGCAAGCTGATAAGTAGTCCCAGGAAACATCACCATCAATAACAATTGATACTTTAGCAGGTGGAGTTTTCCATTCTAATCGAAAACCACATTCTGGATGTGCTGAAATTGTTGCTGGTAGTTGCGTTCGACTCAGATGATCTTTAAGAGACTTCAGTTGTGCTTCAAGTGCATAAGGTTTAGAATCTATCCCCAAAGAAGTTGATCCTTGTATAATGCGCCAATGGTAAAGTACAGAATTAATTCGCGCAATACGTGATGTTTGTTCTGTAATACGTAAAAATAAATCCCAATCTTGTGCTCCATCAGTTTCTGGATTAAATCCGCCTATACGATTCACAAGAGCGCGACGAGCGATACACAAATGAGTTAAGTAGTTAGCTGAATATAAAATTTCTGGACTCCACTCCGGCTTGAGTAGGAGCCGAGACCGTACCATGCTGTTTGCACTAATACAGTCTTTGTCTGAGTAGATGAAATCTAAGTCTGGCTGCTTGTTTAGTTCATTTACTACTTCATAAAATGCCCAAGGTGATAATAAATCATCATGATCTAGTAAAGCTATAAATTCACCAGTAGCCATTTCTAGAGAAACATTGGAGTTGCCAGAAATCCCCCTGTTTTCTGGTATGATAGCTAGCTTAAATCGTTTATCTTGTAAGCTTAACTTTTTTATGTATTCAATTGTTTGTAAATTACTGATATCTGCAAATGCAATACACAACTCCCAGTTTGCATAAGTTTGTTGCAATACACTATTTATTGTCTCTTTTAAGATAACTAAAGGTAATTTATAAACCGGGAGGATAACACTTAAAACAGGTTGGTAATTAAAAGATAAAGCTTTAATTTTTTGTTGTTTAAGTTCTTCATTTGTAAACTCGTAGTCTTTAATCCATTGATCATATTCTGAAGAGTCAGCCAAATTTTGCAAAACTTCTGCTACTAATGTATCTGCGAAACTAAACCTAGTCCGAAAGCTCATCATTTGATTGTTTAAAAAATTCAACGCTCGTTTGTTAAATATCTGATAGCCTTCTTTGCGGATTATAGTAATACTCTTATTAGCAAGTTTTAATAAAGGTGGATTTATCCCATAGGTTATTTTTTCTTTTAAATTTAAATATATTTTTCGTAATTTCCAAAATTTGCTAGTTTCCATCCAAGAGACAAAATTTTGACAACTTTCCAATTCAGCTTGAGTTGCTTGTAGCTGAGATTGGGAAGTTTCTAATTCAGTTTGAGTTGCTTGTAGTTGAGATTGGGAAGTTTCTAATTCAGCTTGAGTTGCTTGTAGCAGAGATTGGGAAGTTTCTAATTCAGCTTGAGTTGCTTGTAGCAGAGATTGGGAAGTTTCCAATTCAGCTTGAGTTGCTTGTAGCAGAGATTGGGAAGTTTCCAATTCAGCTTGAGTTGCTTGTAGCAGAGATTGGGAAGTTTCCAATTCAGCTTGAGTTGCTTGTAGCAGAGATTGGGAAGTTTCCAATTCAGCTTGAGTTGCTTGTAGCAGAGATTGGGAAGTTTCCAATTCAGCTTGAGTTGCTTGTAGCAGAGATTGGGAAGTTTCCAATTCAGCTTGAGTTGCTTGTAGCAGAGATTGGGAAGTTTCCAATTCAGCTTGAGTTGCTTGTAGCAGAGATTGGGAAGTTTC
>NZ_WBKL01000199.1:0-23219 GCF_015714705.1 Nostoc sp. NZL
GAACTTCATTGCTTATCTTGAAAAACATCGCTCTCGTATTGTCAACTATGCCTATTACCAGGCTGAACAACTTTGTTCTATTGGTTCTGGAGCAGTTGAATCTGCTATTAAACAAATTGGTGCGAGAATTAAAATTTCTGGCGCACAGTGGAATGTTGATAGTGTTAATCACATCCTCTCTATTCGTTGTGCTTATCTCAATGGTTTGTTAACTATTTAAGTCTTTCTGCCAAAAGTGGATGCTCCCCCGCTTTTCTCTAGTCTTGGTTCGACAGACTACCTCTAAATTCTGAAAATTTTTCTGAAAAAAAGAATGCTTGTGAATGGCTTGTATTAAAAATTCATCATCATCAATTATCAGTGATATTGGTTGATTAATTAATTCTTCTTCAGTGAAACCAAATAATTGTTGAGCAGCACGATTTACTTTTTTTATTTTACCTACATTACTGGTTATAAACAAAGCATCTGCCATTGCAGTAATTACTTGATCCATGTAGTTTTTGTATGATATTAAAGCACTTGATAGCAGATTTTTGGCATTAGCTTGCTGTGCTAATTTTTGCTTTAAAACTAGCTTGTCGGTAACATCTTCAATTATGACAATTAATTTATTTTCATACTGTTCGCTGATAATATATATATCTATATATAGATGGACTTTATTTTCTGAGCCTCTTCCAATTGCTTGTAATTCAAACAGTTCCTGCTCTCCTTTCAGAATAGCTTTTAAGACATTTTCAAGCCCGATAAACTCAGGAAAACTCAGCCGGACATCTTTTCCCTGTATTACCTCCTCAGGACGTTCTGCAAACCGTTGCACTTGCTCGGATGTATCGATGATGCAGAAATGATCATCCAGTTCCAAACGTTCAAACTTATCTGGGAATGAAGGGTTGTTAAAAATCCGATCTAGTACTTGGTCTTTCATTATGGTGTGAAAACAGGCTTGAGAATTATTTTGACCAGGAGAATTTAGAGCAAAGAGGAAATTTCAAGCGATATTAACAGAAAAGCTCAATTTTTGCCAAATGACGCAATCATCACACTAAAAATTAATAACTTAGTAATTAGAACTAACAATTACTAATTTAGTACCACTGATGATTCTTTTAGTTATTCTTTCAAATGTTTGATCAACATACAAGCCTGTTTAGGTAAAATTTGTAGAAGTTACTAATACTCAGTTTTATTACTGAAATTGATATTAATTGATTAAGTGTACTATTTTTTAAGATCAACCCAGTATGGTTGACGGAAAACAACCATGAGCAACCTTTTGATTTGGTTGATCAGAATTAACGAAGTAAACGTAAATAATATGTATTCTATCTTTTGGAGGATTGACAATTGAATAAAATTCTGGATTTTGCCAGCAAATTATACTCAATAACGCGGTTTATAAACGAGCGCCATCTTAACAAAACCATTCCTGGGTAAAGCTGGAAGTTATTTAAGGTTATAGCGCTTCTGGGTTGAATCCAATAGACCTAACAAGAACAGCCCCTTCCCTACTAGCGTTGGGAAGTAAGATGTATATAAACAAAAAGTGCTATATTGTTATCCACTTTATTAATGTATAAGTTATTACAAAAATTTGCCAATTCAAAAAGTAAACTTTTATTAGATGTAAAATTGCACTGCGATCGCCTAAAATTTAATCTTGAGAAAGTCGGATCTATAAAGTTGGTCAAAACCCAATAAATCACTAGCGTGCTTATACTCTCAAAGCTGCATTTCAAGTTTGTAATGTTGAACCGTTAGAGGGTGAAGACATGGAGCGGTACTATGTTGATTTATCAGCAGTCCGCAAAACTTCATTAATTGATTTCACAGCAACCTCAGAATCCTCGCGGCGAAATTGCTGCTTTATTTGAATTAGGAAAGGCTTATTTATCATCAGTTGGAAACAGTTGCCCAAGAATTGCGAGAATTTGAGGAGGCACGGCGTAATTACCAACAAGCTTTGGCTATCAATATCAAATTTGGCGATCGCTATTTCCAAGCACTCACTTACCACTGTTTAGGGACGCTTGCAGAAGTAGAAGACAACTACACAGAGGCGAGGGTTCATTTGCAGACAGCGTTGGAGATTATATGTTGAGTATAAGGATGAATATTGGAGGGCGATCGCACGGGAGGCGTTAGAGAGATTACCAAAGTGATGGGGTGATGGCATTTAACAAGGGGGCGACCAGATCATACTTATTAGGCAGGCGTAGCAAGTTGGTACAATCGCATTGTCAGCCAAAACAATCAAATTGAATTCGGGTGGTCGTTTATTGAATTCGGGTGGTCGTTTATTAAATTCGGGTGGTCGTTTATTGAATTCGGGTGGTCGTTTATTGAATTCGGGTGGTCGTTTATTGAATTCGGGTGGTCGTTTATTGAATTCGGGTAGTCGTTTATTGAATTCGGGTAGTCGTTTATTGAATTCGGGTAGTGGTTAAGGTGGAGTAAAACCCAGATTCTTGAACCACTTCAGACTTGTGTGTACACCTTAGATCCTAAAAAGAGAGAGGAATGGAAGTGAGGTCAAAGTATATGCCAAAACTACGTCAAAATTTAAATAAACGCGATCGCACTTACCAACAATGCAGATTACCCAAAGTCTCCATACAGCAATTCTCGTGACTGACTTAGAACGCTCTGAACACTTTTATAGCAAAGTATTGGGATTATCCAAAATAGATCGTTCCCTAAAATACGCTGGCGCATGGTATCAAGTCGGCGATTATCAAATTCACCTGATAGTTGCACCTACTGTCCCCACCGAAAACCCTAATGAAAAATGGGGACGCAACCCCCATGTCGCTTTCTCAGTCGCTAACTTGGACGTTGCCAAACAAGAGTTGCTCACTCATAATTATCCCATTCAACCCAGCGCTTCTGGTCGCCCTGCTTTATTCATTCAAGATCCTGATGGAAATATTATCGAGTTGAGTCAGCAGTGAGAGGATGTTTGAAAAGTTTACGGTTGTATTAAAATCTCCCCTAAAAAAGGGGGAAATAACCTTCTCAAAGTCCTCCTTTTTAAGGAGGATTTAGGAGGATCTAAACTTTTTGCTACATCAGCCACTACTTTTAAAACATCCTCTGATCTCGACTTTATCCATTTTTGTCGCAACGTGAACGCCTAAGCTGAAACCTTTATGGGATGGTAGTTTTACTTTTTTAACTTCATCGATAATATGTGATATGGAAAAAGTATTTGCCAAAAGCCAGGGTTTTTGCCGGATCAAGAAAACCGAGTTCTTAATTTTGGATAAAGTCGAGCTGAGAGGGAGTGGGAAAATAATCAATGACTAATGACTAATGACTAATGAAAATAATTGCCTACTCTTACACCAATCCGCTATTAGAATCTGCTCCCGATCAAGCCGATTGGGGATGGGAGGTGGATCGGGTTTATGAAGATTTGGGCAAGCCTGAGTCTTCTGGACACGCTACGCGAGAGTCTTTCAGACACGCTACGCGAACGCAATTACAACAATTATTTACCGATTGCGAAACTGAACCAGCAGATTATCTCTTGATTCGTCGGTTGGAAGAATTAGGAGATACTGTAGAGGAAATTAGCGATCGCTTGCATGAACTCGAAGGAATCGGAGTAGCGATAATTGCCACAGAACAGCCCTACACTTCCGAAAATTACCCTCTCGGCGCTGACTTGCTGAATTTGCTAAATGCAATCCAACGTCAGCAACGTAGTCGCCGCATCCGTCAAGGACACGCCCGTAATCGTCTTGAGGTTGCACCGCCACCCGGCAAAGTTCCTTACGGCTATCGCAGAGGTAAGGGAAAATATACTGTTGATCGCAGTACTTCACCAGTAGTCAAAGATTTTTTTGAACACTTTTTACTCTATGGTTCCCTGCGGGGTTCAGTTCGTTACTTGGCGAAAAAATACGGCAAAAAAATCTCTGTAACCACAGGAAGACGCTGGCTGACTAATCCAGTTTATCGCGGCAATACAGCTTACCAAAATGGTGAAATTATCTCCAATACCCATATACCGATAATTTCTAAGGAAGAAGCTGCCCAAGTTGACCGACTTTTACGCCGTAACAGCCGTTTACCATCCCGAACTGCTAGTGCGCCGCGTTCTTTAGCTGGGTTGGTTGTTTGTGCTGAGTGTCAGTCACACATGACAGTTACTCGTGTCACCCAACGCAATCAAGATAAGGAGTATCTTTATTTACGTTCTACTAGCTGTCCTCAACAGCCAAAGTGTAAGGCTATTCCCTACCAAGAGGTTTTAGAACATACAATTGAAACCGTTTGCCGTGATTTACCCTTAGCTGTAGCGGGAATGAATTTTCCCCAATTGGATGCAGTAAAGAATAGTTTAGGACAAGCGATCGCTCGTCAGCAAGAAATACTTGCTCAGTTACCCGCTTTAATCGAAACTGGAATTTTAGATATTGAAACAGCAAAGTTAAGGGCTTACAAACTCCGCACAGAAATTTCTGCACTCGAAGCAAAGTTGGCGACTCTTCCCCCAGTTAACTTACGTTCTGTCGCTCAAGCTGTTTCCATACCACAATTTTGGTTAGATTTGTCGGAAACAGAGCGACGATTTTACTTTCGAGAATTTATCAGGCAAATTGACATTAGTCTTCAGAATAAAGAATTAAAACTCCAAGTTATTTTTATTTTTTAATTGAAATGTTATTTCTGAGGTGGTTGATTCTTAGTATACGCAGCAGCCCTTTGGAAGAATACCTTACTGATTCACTAATTACCAACTAGTATAAAATTGTTTTGGCAGTAGCGATCGCCTGATCCACACTCTCCACAATATAAACATTTTCTGGCGACAGTTTTTTAAAGAAAAGTTGACTTTCTTCATCATTATTCAACAAAATTACTTGCTTATTTGCTTTCAAAGCGAGAGCAATTTCTGAAGCAGTTCCTGCACCCATACCACAAGCAATGACCAGATCACTGGTAAGAACATTAATATTGTTTCTAGAATTACCCATGTCTGTGAAAATAGCAATATCTACCCAAGAGGAAATACCATCCTGATTCTCACCCGGAAGAATACCAATAGTTAAACCATCAGCAGATTTTGCACCTTTACTTACTGCATCCATTACTCCTACATTTCTACCACCAGTGAGTAAAACCCATCCTTGTTTGGCAATAAGTTGACCTAGTATATAAGCATGTTGTAAATCATTTGCTGTCGCATTTTCTCCCCTCCCCATAACCCCAATAATAATTTTTCGCATAAAATTTCAGATGATACTGGTTTTCAGCGACAAGTGAAAGCGGTATCCCTGAAAGGTCAGACCGCTATCCATCCCCACCGTATAGACAGACGGATGGAGTTTTCCGCGAATTCTGATAAATCACCTCGAAGCATTCTCTTGAAAAGTTGAGCACCCACTTTTCGTTGCAAATAAAGGAAATCTAGGATTATTACTCCTACTGAAGTTACTCTAATTCTGGGCGGCATCAAGAGAAATTTATGCCGAAGAAAGCGGCATCACAATATTTTTTATTATAAGTTCACCTATTGATGAACTGGTGTTTCTTCCTGATGAAAGAGAACTTAAGCATCAACGTCTTCTAAAGTAGGCTTAAAGAATTAACTACGATGCGATCAAGCAAGCTATGGCGATCGCATCCTGTTTGAAATGCGAGTTTTAGGATAAAGAGCGGACGAATTATGAATATCTCGTCGATCGAGGAATCAGACTATGAAACCAGATTATCTCATTGTCGGTAGTGGTTTATCAGCATTAGTCTTTGGCGCTTTGATGGCAAACTCTGGTAAAACTGTGCAAATCCTCGAAGCCCATGAGCATCCAGGTGGCTTTGGTCACACCTTTACGATGGCTAAAAAATACACCTTTAATGCCCAATTCCATTATGTTTGGGATTGCGGTGAAGGACAAACGGTGAATCGGGTACTCAAGAAACTGGGCTTGGATCGGGAAGTGACTTTTGAGCGGTACGACCCGGATGGCTTTGACCACATGCGAATGCCAGGATATGCATTAGATATTCCTTCGGAACCGGAGGAACTTATCCAGCGATTATCAAAGTTGTTTCCTGCACATAGCGATCGCATTCGCCAATTTGTCAACGACGTTGAAAAAACGGGTGCAGGTTTGAAAATACTCGCTCCTCCAGTTAAGCCAATTGAACTGCTCCAACATACAGGTGAAGTGGTTTGTACTGTCCAATATCTCAACAGCACACTTCAAGATGTATTCGACAAGTTTCAGCTATCCCAACCCGCCCAAACCCTATTGGCTCTGCAATGGCCTGATTTTTTGCTGCCTCCGAATCAACTCTCGTTTTATGCCTGGGTTGCTTTGTTCAAGGGCTATCAAGCTGGTGCATTTTACCCAACCCAGCATTTTGGGCATGTAATTAATTCGTTAGTCAAAGTGATTGAATCACACGGAGGGCAGGTACTGCTCAACCATGAAGTCACGAATTTTAGACTCACAGACGGAACAGTTACGGGAGTTGAGGCGATGGATTTAACCACCCATCAAACTCATGAATTTACAGGCGACACCGTGATTTGCAATATTGACCCCAAAAAAGCCGCCAAAATGATTGGTGAGTCAAACTTCTCTAAAACCGTGCGCCGAAAACTCAACTATGAGTATTCTGCATCTAACTACATGGCTTATTGCGTCGTCAAAGACCTTGACCTGCGAAACTATGGATTTGGCGAGTGGAATCTTTTCCACACAGGTCATCAGGATTTAAATGAAGCCTTTGCTCAGATGTATGAATACAATGACTTTTCCAATCCCAGCTTTGCGATGACAACGCCCACTTTATTGACACAAGCGAGTCGGGATTGTCCAGAAGATTGCCAGATTGTCGAATTTCTTACCGTTGCCAATTACGACTACTTTAAGCAATTGCAACAGAGCAATCGCAAAGCCTACAACCAGAAAAAGCAAGAAATCTTCGACTCTATTTTGGATGTCGTGGAAAAAGAATATGTGCCGAATTTTAGAAAGCATCTGGTTTTTCATATCACGGGCAGCCCTACCACCAATGAACGTTTTTGCTGGTGTCCTAACGGGAATTCCTACGGTTCTAGTCTCACACCGCGCAACATGGGTCTGGGACGCTTGAATCACGAAACCTCACTCAACCATTTCTATTTCTGCAATGCTTCATCAGGTTATCCGGGCTTTGCTCCCACATTCTGGACTGGGGCATTGCTGTATCAACGATTATCTGGTGACGTGCTTTTAGGCAATAGCTAAACAGACAGCCACACATATTATTCATATTCAACAACTGAGAGGTCAGTTATGAGAATTGCAGTTATCGGTGGTGGGGCCAGCGGTATGGTTACAGCTTACCTGCTTGATAAACAAGGGCATCATGTCACCGTGTTTGAACGGCAGCCTATGTTGGGGGGACATATTCGGACACTCAACAAGAATGTTCAGCCTAACCAATCTGATTGCAATGAAATGTTGGAAAGTGGAGTGCTGGAATTTCCTACCGTATTTCACAACTTTGTTGCTCTTATGCAAGAGCTAGGAGTGGAACTAGAACCCATCCGTGTCGGTTCAGCTTTATTCCCCAAAGATGGCAGTCCCTTTTTCTCGAAGGTCACGATTGAGAACAACTATACAGGCATCCAACGCTTAATTGAACATCTGCGGTTCGATACCCTCCATGGCCGTTCCGTTGGATTATGGCTAAAAACGCGATCTGCCCATATGGAAGATTTTTATGACCAGCCACTGTCTCAATATGTGAACAACCAAAGTATAAGCAATACTTGGCTAAAGTTGCTGACGATGTATAGCTACTCAATGCCATTTGAACTCATTGATAACTTTCCCGCAGAGATGGCAATTCCGATGTTACGCGACTACCTCGCAGTTAAATGGCTCAGGATTAAAGGCGGTGTATATTCCTATATTGAAAAAATTTTGGAGCGATTTAAAGGTGAAGTCCTGTTGAATGTGGAGATTGTCAATATCGAAAGAAGCCCAGATGGTGTAAAAATCGAGCGATCTACCTCTGGCGGCAGCGCTTCTCTACGAGACGCTCCGCGTAGCTTGCTTCCACGGAGTGGTACGCGATCGCAGGATGAGATCCAGGAGTTTGATAAAGTCGTGTTTGCCACGCCACCCGACCAAGTGATGGTACTGTTAGCTGACCCAACCGATGCTGAAATTAAACGCTTCTCAGGTTGGAAAGCCAATTATGCAACCACTACAATTCATATGGATACTTCGATGTATGATAATCATCACATTCAGCACCCCTCGGAATTTGATTTCTTCCAGACAGATACCCGATGGGGATATAACAGTTACTTGAATCAGCTTTGCGGCATCTCATCGCCACAGCATTACTTTTTATCGTTTCAACTAGAAGGATTGATTGCTCGCGATCGCATTATTCACACTCAAGAACATCACACGCCGTTGTATGCCACTGAATCTTTTAGATACCGTGATGAAGTAGTTGCTACCAATGGAGAGAACAATACTTACTATGCAGGAGCTTATCTAGGAGATGGCTTGCATGAAGGAGCGATCGCGTCTGCTTTTCGAGTTGCTCAACTCATCGGTTCACCTTTGGCTCTCTCCATTTCTGGTTTCAACGACAAAAACACACTCAGGTTAGCAAAGACATAGTAGGACTTGGACAAAAAGTAGCCAGAAAAAAGCCTCAAATTTACATGCACAGAGACTTTGACATCGTTAAGCCTAGTTTCTTGATATATCTGGGTTTCAATAATTTTTGAATATTTGGTCTATTTTCCTTGCCCTATATAGGTTTGAGTCTTTTTTATGCCTTTAAGTCTCGGTAGTACAAATCCTTGGACAGCACATTTTGTAGTATAAAGGTAATATAGCTAAAACTTTTATTCTTTCGTGACAAGCTTGTGCCAAATTGGGCTTGATTGCACTAAAAGGAGAGTGGCGATGAAAAAAGTAGCGGTGTTTGGCAATGCTGGAGGCGGGAAATCAACTCTAAGCAAGAGATTATCTCAAATCACTGGTTTGCCACTTTACGTCTTGGACAAGATTAAATATCAATCAGGAGGCACAGAGGTTCCACATGAAGACTATAAGCACGCCCATCAGCAAATTTTAGTTACTGACCGATGGATTATTGATGGGTTTGGTTGCATGGAAACTCTCTGGCTACGACTTGACGAAGCAGATACTCTGGTTTTTGTCGATTTACCGCTATATGTGCATGGATGGTGGGTAACTAAACGACTAATCACAGGTTACTTTAAACCGCCAGAAGGTTGGCCCTCCAATAGTCCAATATTAAGAAGTTCACTTAGTAGCTACCGCGTGCTTTGGTTGTGTTACAAATATTTAACCCCAAAATATCGTGAGTATATTGAGCAGGCTCAAAGCATCAAAAATGTTTATCACATTCGCTCGACTAAACAAATTTCCCAATTTTTTGAATTAATTGATGACACGCCTTAACTTTGTTGCTTAATTGTTTTATGTCTATTCAAGTCTACGGAATTCCCAATTGCAGCACTTGCAAAAAAGCTTTAACGTGGCTCCAACACAACAACATTAACTATGAGTTCATTAACACTAAAGAGAGTCCGCCGACCCGTGAGCAGATCCAAAACTGGGTGAAATCTTTGAGCTTTGCTCCCATGCGAAATACCTCCGGTCAATCCTACCGTGCTTTAGGAGATGAAAATAAGACTTGGACTGATCAACAGTGGATTGACGCATTCACTCACGACGCTATGCTGCTTAAACGTCCGCTTTTTGTCAAAGATGGAACAGCTGTCCTGGTCGGCTTTAGAGATGAGGCAGTGGTTCAAGAAAAATTAGGATTTTAGTCAGGGATCAACGCTCTAACAGTGAGATTGGGGTTAAATTATCAATTACATTGCTGCACAAAGCTAAAGGGCAGAAGGCAGGAGTGAAAGTATAAGAATATTTTTGCTATTTGAGCGGTGTTGTATGGATGATAATGAAAAACGAATCCTTGACTCATGGCAGATGAATGCTTTGTTATGGACACAAGCAATTCGTAATAAACAAATTGAAAGTCGTGCGATCGCCACAGATGCCGCTATAGTCAAAGCAGTCAGCCAACTTAATCCAAGAACATTCTTAGATATTGGATGCGGTGAGGGATGGTTGTCTCGACAGCTTTTTTCTTTAGGAATTGATGGCTGGGGTGTTGATCTTTGTGCCGATCTCATTGAGGCAGCAAGGCATAGTGGTGATTCTCGCTTTGTTGTCTGTTCGTACTCGGATCTTGCCTCACAAAGATTTAGCACCATTAATTATTTCTCTTGCTTTATCTGCAACTTTTCAATTCTAGGTGAATGCGCTCTTGATGAGATCGCCAAGGCAGGTCATAGCCTGTTAGAGGACAAAGGCAAAATAATCATTCAAACACTTCATCCGATAATTGCTTGCGGTGACTCTACATACTTTAATGGGTGGCGCGAGACTTCATGGCAAGCAATTGCAGATGAGCCATTTTACCCTACTCCCTGGTATTTCAGAACTCTCGAATCATGGATCAACCAGTTCCATGCTTTGAATTACCGATTGCTAAATTTATATGAGCCGTGTGATCCCAAGACGAACAAACCGATTTCAATTATTTTTGTCTTTGAGCGCCAATAACGTATTAAGCATATTTCTTCTCCCGCTATCTACTTTTATTGGCAGAATACTACCAATTGCAAATGCTTGAAAATTACTCTTAATGATTGGACGTTGACCATCTATGTCAGAAGAGGCAGGGGAGCGGGGAGCTATTAGCTGGGGGGAGGTAGTAACGGATCTTGTACTCCGACCAATCGAGAACGCTCGCTTTTGGGCGGGGCTTGATACCCATGTTCCGCTCCGCTTCACGGCAACTCTTGGAGACGCTGCGCGAACGGGACTTTCTATTGCTCCCCCAGCTAAGAGCAAAATGCCCCTCCGCCTCTTCGGTCAATAGGCAGTAGTTTTTCTCCTTGTTTGCCTTACTTTCCTCTTAAGCCTCTTTTGGTGGTTGCCAAACAGACGCGCGGATAATAGCCGACAAAAGTAATAAGTTATAGATAGCCCATGCACCATTAAGGAGGTGAACTTCAGGATAATTCAGATGACCGATCGCTAAACGGTAAAGGCTCCATAAAATTCCCAAAATTGTCAGTGCAAAGACAACCATCTGTGGCCAAACTAGCCGTAAATAAATCCCGGATTGACGTTGCTTAGGTGTGACTTGAAAATTTAGTTTTTGCCCTGTGAATACACTCCACACGGCTTGGATTAATAAAGGAAACAAAGCGATCGCATATTGTTCAGAGCGCCAAACTTCTCTAGCTGGAATTCCCCAAGTGGCTGCTAGAAAAGTAAGACGGTTAATAATAAAAGCTGGGAAAAAGTGTAGAGCAAAGTCAGGCCCGTAGGTTTTAACTGGAATAATATCTGTAAAAAAATAGATGAGTGGACAAGAAATAAAAACCAGAGTTGCAAAACCAGAAAAATAGCTATACATGGTCTTAAAATAATGCAACTTTTGCCAAAAAGTTAGCCCTGATTTTGTAAGTGGATTTTCTCTCAGTAGTACTTGAATAGTTCCTTGTGCCCAACGTAACCGCTGTTTCAAAGTAGAACTCAGGTCATCTGGCGCTAAACCTTCTGCCAAAAGTTCATGATGATAAATAGATTTCCATCCAGCACCATGCAGACGCATTGCTGTATTCATATCTTCTGTAATACTGTTGCTGGATACACCACCAATTAATTGAAATTCTTCTAAACGTTTTTCATCTTTGGCAAACTCATCAGCAAAATGTTGTAGTCCAACACTAATCAGTGCTTCGCGCCTCAGAATCGCATTTGTGCCTGTATAAAAAGCGGCATTCATGCCATCTTTGCCTTGTTGAAGTGGCCCATAAAATAAATTGGCTCGATGTCCAAAGGGATCGCCCGCAGGAATATTATAAAAATCCTGGCGAGTCTGGACAAAAGCAATTTGATTCTGGTCGTATTTCCCTACGAAAAGATTATAGGTGTAGAAATAAGGCAGAACTCGCTTGAGAAATTGTGGCTTGGGAATATGGTCAGCATCTAGGGTAAGAATAAATTGTCCTGAAGTTTCGCCAGAAAAAATCGCGTAATTGAGATTACCCGCTTTAGCGTGGTGGGGTACACCAGCTGGTTTGGGACGAGCAATGTAGCGAAAACGAGCGAGTTCAACTAGTTCCAGTTCTTTCTTGCGAATAGCTTCTTCTAAGGCTTTCCGTTCGGTAACTAAGCGATCGCATAGCGTCTTTCCAGGAGAATCGCTAATACTTTGATGAGTCGGAAGCCAAAGAATAAGCGATCGCAAACTTTGCACAAATCCAGCCGCAGGCTGGTTAACCACTGATTCTGATGATGCTTGCAGCCATTGTTCAGCAGCTTGAGTATTAGGTGTGAGATTTTCCAGTTGCTTTAAACGCTCCAACAAACAAGAATGTTCTGCATCAATCCGTTCCGCTTCTAGCTGTAATTGTGGTGATTGCAAATCCTCAATACACAATCTTTCTGTCATAGCTCGCATATCAGCCGAGTTACCGTCATCCAGCACATAAACGCGTAACTTTATTGGTGGGTAATCCATCGCCAGAGCAGCTTTGACAGTTTCTTCTACAATTGTCGGCGGCTCGTTGTAGCATGTTACAAATACATCCACAGTTGGCCAGTCGGATCTGGGTATAGGTGGGGTCATTTGGTCGAGAGACTTAATCTGTCGAACTAAGGGACGCCATAATCCAATCACAAACATCACGCCGCCGAAATAGCTATAAATTTCTGCTATTAGCAAAGGAATCGATATCCAGAGCGCATCAAAATTGATGGAGTGGGTGATGCGCCATTGCAAATACCAGATACCAAAAATTAAATTGATTTCTGCCAAATAACGAAATAACAGTGTTCTTTTTTTCAGTAACGAGCGGCTGTTACCGGGAAAGTGTGAGGAATTATCAATAATAGAAACTGAAGTCATCTTAGTACCAGTAGTTAATGTATCTGCATCCCCTCAAAACAAGTATTCCCTAGTTAAATTTGTGACTAACAACCTCTTGTTGACTAACTCACAATTACTAGGTAACGCCTTGTGCAATCTCCTATAAGGGGAGGGAAACGGAAAAACGTTGTTGGGGAGTAAGAATCAAAGCCTCTCAGGAGTGGGGGAGAGGAATGGAAACGGGGTTCTAAAAATTAATACAGTTCAGTTGAGGCTAAAACTCTGTTATTAATGTCAATTTTTTAACGTAGACGCGCAGCGGCTTGCCGCAGGCTACCGCCAAGGCGCAGAGGACGCAGAGAGAAGAAAGAAATGCTTACCTGAACCGTATTGTTCTAAAAATAAGTTGCACACCGCGTTAGGTAGGATCTGAGCTAAGAATAAAACACTTTTACACTTAGCTTAGAAATGATCGTCGTTATTTTGTGCCGGTTACTATAGCGGTTCCCACTCAGATGCGGCATTATATCGCCAGGTGTAAAGGCACGGCAGTGCCGTGCCCCTACGGGTGTAACTCACGTAAACGAGAACCGCTATCAGTGAGTATTTTTACTATTTGAAACCCAGTAACTTCCAAAACTATCAGAAATTAACTTGGTTTGTTGTGTGGCGGTGTTTGGTAGACCTCGCCCAGAATTTCCCTTAGTAACTTCCTGCCACCAAGGAGATTTCATGGTGGTAGTCGGACGAATTAAGGGTTGTCGATTCGTGACCTTGTATAGCAAAGATTGCAAAACCATACTGTTGGTGCTGCTGGTGAAACCGACTGCCGTTTTACCTGTGGTTTCATAGAAGCCCTCATAAAATCCAGTTAATGGATTGTATAAGTCAGTCGTTCCTTGCAGTAATTGTTGACTGTACTTGTTTTCTGGAAGCAGGGCATGATAGGCAAAAGCTACTGCTGTACTTACCAATCGCCCTTTTGGTACAGGTTGACCATCATCTCCTAAAGCTACCCAAGACTCACCCTGCCCAGTAATTGAGCTATGTATAGTGTAAGGTTTGCGATCAATCAAGGTGGTGGCTGAGGCTGTGAGAATGCCAGTACGGCGATAACGTTCAGCTTGCGCCTGGAAAATTGGTTCAAAGAGCGATCGCATTTTTGGATCTAGTCCAAATTCCACTGCATAGAGTAAGAAAGGATTGCTAACTGTGTATTGGTTAACTTTGGAGTTAGTATCTGTGCGATGGCGTTGGACTGGGACTTTCACTCCCTCTACTGAAGCAGTTTGATATTCACCGCCAACAGCAGAACGATCAACATTAAATCCCCATAGTTGAAAAGCACGAGCGGCATATTCTTCATAACCCAAGCGGGTTTCAGGATTGACGCGGGTAAGCGATCGCCCGTCTTGATCTTTGGTAACAGTAGCACTGGAGAGAATTCCTTCGCGTACCACACGCAAGTATGACCAATCCAGGACAATTTTATCTACAGCAGCCGTGTATTGTGGATGACAAGTTTTTAAGTTGTAAAGCGCTGCTAGCAATCTACCCAAATCTAAAGCTGACCAGCCATTTCCTTCTAAAATCGGATTTCCACCATAATCTATTGGTTGCAGCGATCGCGTATTGTAACCCCGACTCGGCAATTCACCTGCAAATAACGATAACTTTGTCAAGGCTGCTAAAAGATGTCGGGTGCGCTGGTCAAATTCTTTGGGGGTAATTATATCGAGTGATCGCGCTGCATGGAGGGCTGCGAGATAATCTCCCAATCCCCAAAGAGTTGCACCTTTGAAATCACTGCGATCGTCTATCAGCCCACTTTTGGAATGATAATTCGCTTGAAAGTATCGCCAAGCTGCCTCTGCATAGCGCCGTTCAATTACTGACAGTGGCCGATCTAGTTCCAGGTTAGATGATGGCTTGGGACTATCCACTGGGGGAATAGGTGCAACGGCCACTTCTGTAGGTTTAGAAGTATCCGCAGGGGTTGCGATCGGAGTCTTAGCAGTAGTAGAATTCGGTTGATTTGAGGGTGTTGCAGCAGAAGCATTCTCACTGAGCTTACCAGTAGACACACTCGCAGAACCAGAAGCAATTAAAGGGCGATTTCCCTTAGCTTTGTAGTATAAAATCTCCAAAATTAACCCATTAGTATTACCTGTCAAAGCTTTATTGGGTTGTTTTGATTCTTCATAGATACCAGCATAGTAACCACCATCATCAGGACTACGGAGATCCTTGACTGCATCAAAAACTTTTTGGGCATAGGCATTATTTGGAAAAAGATAGTGCCAACCAAAAGCAGCTTTGGTGCTGATGCTGCGAAACTGTGGGTAAGATTGATTGGCATCGGTGATTGTCGCCCAGTTTGCACCGTTTGCATAGACGGTGTTATAGAGAAAATAAGGCGCTTGGTCGATATTATCTTCTGTAACCGCAGTCAACTGACCTGTGGTATCAAAACGCCGTTTTTGCACATCTAAAACCCTGGCAGCAAAATCAGCTAACTCACCTTGCAAACCAAATTCAATCCCTTCAAGGATATAAGACTCACTAACAATGTAATTATTAGCGTTAGTGCTTTGAAAGTCACGGGTATCAACGGGAATTTGGACACCATTAATTTCGACTAACTTAAACGGCTCAAAAGCGATCGCTTTCGGTGCAGAAAAACCCCAAAGTTGATAACCCCTCGCGCCGTATTCTTCATAGCCGAGTCGTCCTTCTTGCACCAGTAATGTTTTGCCGTCTGGGAGAACAGTAGCACCGTAAAGTTGTCCATCTTTAAGCGATCGCGCCACTTGCCACTTTGCTACAATTCCTTTAAGCCAATCATTATATTGCGGATGACAGGTACGGATGACATCAAACGCAGCTAATATTCGCCCAACATCCAAAGCAGACCAACCAATACCCCGCTCAAGTGGATTATTACCATAATCAACCATCTGTGCAGTGGCTGCATTATAAACTTTATTTGGCAACGCATCCTCAAATAACCTCAAGCTGTTGAGAGTCGTCAAAAACTTGTTGAGGCGTGCATCAAAGTCTGCTTGATCAGTAAGATTCAACCATCGTGCAGCATTCAATGCCATTAGGTAATTCCCCATATCCCAGAGTGTACCCGAAGGATAACCCCCAGTAGAATTGGTAAATCCCGTTGCTGGCTGATAATTTTTGACAAAATACTGCCAAGCAGCACGAGCATAAGTTTGTTCTTCAGATGTGAGCGGGGCTGTAATATTGCTACAGCTATTGGAATTTTGGGATAAGACTGGTGTCGGGATGTAAAACAACAATTGCAGAAATGTTCCAACTAGGAACAATGCAATCCATCTCAACAGCTTTTGTTGATGGTGCTTGTATAGCATAAGCAAAGAAGGAGTTAGGAGCGCGTCTGTACAGCTATCGATATCGAGTAGCGCTAGTGAATGATATTCGCAAAAGTTCTAAATATCAGGGTGAATTACACGGAAATTTTGTATCTTTTTTCCTTAAACGAGGTCTGTATACGGAAAAAGATTATATTTTGCCCAAAAATAAATGTTATGGAGAAAGTTTCTATATATTTAGAATATTTATAACGAATTGGGTAAATAAACGGAGATTTATTGGTATATTTTGATAAATTACTAAACTTTTATATATAGTTGGCTTTTGCCTTGATAGCAGAGATTTTAACCGCCCTGGGCTAAAGATTTGTCAGCCAACCAAACTCAAGTGTTATATGCAATACCAGAAAAATCCTCTGTGGGCAAAGGTCAGTGGATATTATCCCTCTTCTGTCACTTTCCGAGAGGACAATCTCTAGAAGCTATATCAGTCAATCAATACAAGCTATCCTATTACAAAAACTTAGTTATTGTATTTGTTATTAACCCAAGTTGCTAGTTATCAAAAAACGCTTATTTTTAAGTACAAATATCTAAAATTTAGTATCTAAAAGTACTAAAAAATGGAGTTTTTGTATCTTTTGGATACCATTCTGTGACACTAACTAGCAACTTACGTTATTAGGAAAAAATCTTGCGTAGGCGTAGCCCGTCGTAGACATCGCTTCGTATACAAAAGCTCTAGAATTCACAAATGGCAAAAGTTTTCGGAGAGTGACAGAAGAGGGTTAGATTAAATGCCCAAGGATGGAATGTACCAGCGATCGCTAAAATTTTTGAGTGTCACGAACATACGGTACGAGCAACACTGAGGAGTTGGGAAAATAAGGGTTTGGGAGGACTATGGGAAACTTCCGGGCGGGGAGCAAAGTGCAAATGGCTTGAGGCAGACTTAGCATATTTAGAGAATTGCTTAGAGGTAGAACCCCGTACTTATAACAGTTTGCAGTTATCAGAAAAATTGGCTCAAGACAGAAATGTGCAACTGAGTCCGTCTCGTCTGCGACGTTTGCTCAAAAAAAAGTGGAAATGGAAACGCACCCGCCATACTCATAAGAGAAAACAAGACCCAGAAAAACCACGACTTGAAGCTTGCAGACTTAGATACCTTAAAGCAAGCGGCAGTAGAGGGTTATGTCGAGCTTAAGTATCTTGATGAGTCTGGGTGTTGTCGTTGGAGTCCTGTTAGCTACAGTTACAGTCGTATCGGTAGCCAAAAACAAATGGCACAAATTGGTAGTCGTGGTGGTCGCATTAGTATTTTGGGTTTATGGCAACCCCAAGTCAGTTTTGAGTATGCCTTGGTTCAAGGTGGGTTCAAAACAAAACGCTACATCGAGGTTATGGATTGGATTGCAGTTAAAGCAAAAAACACTTTAGTTGAAACTGGTCGTATCAGTGTTATTGTTCACGATAATGGTTCCTTACATATTAGTAAGAAAGCAAAACAAAAATGGCTTGAGTGGCAAGAAAAAGGACTATTCGTTTTCTTTTTACCACCCTATTGTTCCGAAATGAATCGGATCGAGGAAGAGTGGCATCAACTAAAAACTCATGAAATTGCTGGACAAATGTTTATTACGAGTTATCAATGACAGATTATCTTCTTCTGGGTCTGTTATCTAATAAATTAACCGCAGCACCAGCAGCAGCACCATTGACACCATTTTTCCAGGTAGTTCTACAACCACCAGAAATTGCACCTGCCAATACACCAGCACCAGCACCTACAGCGATATCTTGAACAGGTAAACGTCCGTTTCTTCTTCTGGCTCTGGTGCGTCTTGCACCATTGGCAGCATTAACAGCAGCACCAGCAGCAGCACCTTTAAAAGCATTGTCTAATACCGAACCACAATTTGTTACAACCCCACTTAATACACCTGCCCCGGCTCCAATCGCTGCATTATTAAGAACTCGGTCATCAGCAGAAGCAGGTTGAACCGGTATTAAGCTAGTACCAGCTAAAGTAGCAGCCATCAAGCCAGGTAGGAATGCGCGTTTTAGCATGTTTTGCATGGTGGTACCCTCTAAAAATCTTACGATTGGTGAACAATCAAATTTCAGTGCGCTCCCTAATCCTCATATTTCTAATTTTAGACAATAGCAATATTATTTAAAATTAGGATATTTAGATAATTTCACCCACTAAAACGTAATTTTAGCCCAAAGCTTGTTGTATTTACTGAGTGGACAATAATTAAACTGACCAAGCCCCGTTGGGGCGAGTATAGGGTGTGGGGTGTAGGGAAAGCCCATCTTTTAAGATTGATCGCATTGAGCGGGGTTGCAGAGCTACGTTCAATGCCGTATCCTCTACACCCTACACCCTACCTCCCCACACCCAACTTCATGACACATGAACTAAAAAACAGTAAACCAAAAAGTTTTTCCTCAAAGAGCGATCGCTAGATGGAGGCTAGTCCATCGTCTCTCTAATCGATTCTCTCTTTTATTGCCGAAAGCCTTTCTAATGTAGCCTATTGGAGGCATGAGTGGTGTGTTGGTGGGAAATCTGGGGTCAAGATTCGCTGTTCTTTGAAAAATTACGTCCTAGTGTCAATACCTTAGCTAAATTACGAGGTTCAACGCCCATAGAAACGGGTCCGAAAGCGATGTCTACGACGGGCTACGCCTACGCTAAATCTGTGTCAATAAGCAGACATTAATGCGACTATTTTTGAGCCTATTGAGAATACAAGCTTTTTATTTACATAATGCGTTCGCCCTGGCTATAGCATTACCCAAATCAATTGTCTCGCAAAAGTATTGATAAAGTTTTGGTGGAGTCAGCCAAAGTAAAGCATCGGCCTGTTGTGTTGCCTCGACCAATCCTTGAGGGTCATCGCTGCTAACTGGCTTCACTGTAGCACCTTGAGCCACTAGATCGATTGGCGCAAATTTTGTGAGCTGCCCCATGCCTCAAGAGCGGGGGTAGGGTTCCAGTATTCGCGGTAGTGGACTATCTTTCCATCTTTGGTTTCGAGTCGCATCACATAATCTTGCTGATAGTGGCAACCTGTGGTGACAATCGTAGCTTCCCCATGTACCTCAGCAAATAAAACATTAGGGTTTGATGTTTGATGCTCGCGAACATTCGTGAATATCAAATTTTGCAATGGTAGGTTGAGAATCCTGTCTCTTAATCCCAGTTGCCGGTAGTAATTTTCTTGGGATGTAATGGCTGGTGTTAGTAATGCCGACAGATGCTTCGCTATTACTTCGTCTTCCACCATCGGGCGTTGCTTGTTTTTCGCGTGGTCTCTATTGGTTTTTCGGCTGGTGGTCATGGCTGGTCACAATCGCTCAATCACTTGTCTGTCCTGAGTTTTACACGATTTTTCCCCACGGCAAATACCACGCTTGACAATTTCCCCTTTTCCTTAACTTGTCACCAATGCTGCCAAGCAAACTATTAGCTGGCAGGGTGCAATCCGCAAACCTAGATAAAATTTAGGAAGATTTTTTCCCATCTGAAACCATTTGCGAGAGAATATAGGCTCCAAAATCTAGTACCTGATCCAGCAAAAAGCCAATGATACCGATGTAGATGATCACCTGGATTATATAATCGACATTACCAGCTTTATAAGCTTCCCACAGGGTAAAGCCAAGTCCTTTTGGGCCTGTTAACATTTCTGTAGCAATAACTATAAACCAAGCTACCCAAATGCTTACTTTAAAGGCATGAAATAGATGAAATATAGCTACTCGAAAGTTATTGTTCTGTCTATGAAAATGCCGCATCCCTATTGCTGTATTAATAATCATCGTCCAGAGAGTTCCCAGAAAAACTACTATAATAGCAGCCGATTCGCTTTCTTGAAATGCTATTAGGGCAATAGGTAACAAAGCTATAGGAGGGATACTATGTGGTATCTGAAATATCAGCCTAAATAGCTGATAAATCATGCTATTCATACCTATTAAATAACCAATGAAACTACCCAATACAGCGGCTGGAATATAACCCACAAATAACCGTTGTAGGCTAGCTAAGATGTCTAAAAACATATTATTTCCTATGCCTCAGTTTTCATTGAGAATATCTGGGAAATACTGTGGCAACAACACAAAATAGTGAATAGAAAAGTGATTTTAACTGTATTTCCTCTTTTCTTAGTACAAGATTTCCTAGATTCTCTCTTCCTTGGCGGTTACTCAAAAAAATTAGTTGTTTTTACGATGTGATAGTAGTAGTACAAAGAAGAGGTAAAACTTGTATTTACTAAACTTTATCAGAAAAGCAAATCCTGATTAGTAAATTAAATACAATTTCTAGAATTGACTTGTTTGATGGTTATACTAAGTATGAATATCTAAAATTTTGAATCCTAAATAAATATCAAGATTTGTTATTAACGTAAGTTGCTAGTTAGTGTCACATAATGGTATCACTAAGATACAAAAACTCCATTTTTTAGTACTTTTAGATACTAAATTTTAGATATTTGTACTTAAAAATAAGCGTTTTTTGATAACTAGCAACTTGGGTTATTAGCAATACAGATATTAAATAAAATAAGAAGTAAGAAGGATGAAAAAATAATTTTCATCCTTTAGAATTTAACCTTTGCGATTATTTACCCAAATTGCGCTTCATTTGTTCTAACTCATCCTGAGTTTCCCAGCTACGGAACTTCTCTTCTAAGTCATCAAACCCACTAGAATAACTGCTAGTTTGATTCGACCACCCACTGGTTTCAAAACGCTGCTGAGTTTGCGCTTTAGCACGGGCTGTCTGTGCCTCAGCGGCTTTAGCTTGCACCTCCTGTCGTCGCTGCTGAATTTTTCGCAGTAGTTCCTGAGATTGGTTAATGCGTTCTTTCAGCCCTTGCATATGTCCCCAACGCTGATTTCCTTCGCGCAACAGGGCTGCTTCTCGCTCACCCGCCGCAGCCGCCAAATCTTCTCTACCAGCGTTTTTGGCTTTTTGAACACGGATATGCCAACGCTGAATTTCTTGAGCGGTGGACAGAATTTCTTCTTGCGATCGCTTCTCTTGTACTTGTAAATCTGCGATCAGCTTTAATGTGCCTTCCTCTTGCTCACGCAGCTGTTCTAGCAGCGCCTCTAACTCCAAATGTGGATTGTTACGCAAGAATTCTTCTAAACGGTTTTCTAAAAACCGACTCAAATCATCAAATAAGCCCACTGCTAGAACTCCAGAGATCGGGTGCGTGACTATTTTATTGTAGTAGTCAGGTGGACTTCTGGGTGTTAGTTAGATTTGAAAGTTGGGAAGAATGTATTTGGTGAAACTACGCAAACAACGCTGACTTACAAAATAAGGCTTTAATCAGTATGAGTTCTGATTTTCAACCGCCACCTAAGAGCTTGTCCATACTAGCTTCTGTCGGAGGAGTAGTTACTGCTGTAATAGCGATCGCAATTTTAACTAGTTGGTCTAAGCAATTTTCCAAGACTTCTATAGAAAAACCTGAAATATCAACATCCGAAACTGCTTCACGCCCATTGGTACAACCGGAGAAACCCCAAAATCCCCTCTCTTCTGCTCAAGAAGCTGAAATAGTTGCTAGCCTTGATGCGAAATCTGTAGTTTTGCCAGGTCAACCCATTCCTAAGAACCAATTAACAGTAGCGATAATTCCCTATGTTGCTCCTGGAGTTGGAAAACTGACCCCAGAGGAAACGACAACTGCCCGTCAGGCTTGGTCATACTTCCAGCGCAACTGGAACGATGAAACTGGCTTGGTCAATTCTGTTGATGGCTTTGCTTCTGTCAGTATGTGGGATCAGACAGCAGCGATCGCAGCTTTGGTCAGTGCTAGAGAACTCAATATCGTGCCTGTGGCTGAATTTGATGCCAAAATGACCAAAATGTTGAAGACACTGGCATCTATGCCTTTATACAAAGGGGAACTACCCAACAAAGTCTACAATGCAAAAACCCTCGTACCCGTTAATTATGGTCAACTAGAAAAACGCGAAGAAATTGGTTGGTCAGCCATCGATTTAGGACGGATGGCAATCTGGTTGAAGATTGTCGGGGCAAAGTATCCAGAGATGCGACTAGAAACAGAAGCGGTTTGGAAGCATTGGCAAGTCAAGCGTCTCACCAGAAGGGGACAAATGTACGGTACTGCTGTTATCAAAGGTAGAGAACAGTATAACCAAGAAGGTCGCTTGGGCTATGAGAATTATGCTGCATACGGTTTAAAGCTTTGGGGCTTGGATGTTAATAAAGCTTTGGATTATCAGTCCCATGCTGCGTTTGTTGATCTTTACGGAGAAGGAATTCCTTACGATCTCCGCGACTATAAAAACTCTGGAGCTAATAACTACGTTCTTAGCGAACCCTATATTTTAGATGGCATCGAAACTGGGTTTCAAGCTTTGCCTAAAGCTTATGCTGATCGGATTTTAGCTGCTCAAGCAGCGCGTTACCAAGCAACCAAACAATTAACTGCCGTCACCGAAGACAACTTAGATCGCTCTCCTTACTTCGTTTACAGTAGTCTGTTTGTCAACGGGAAACCTTGGGCAACCATTACAGATACCCGACAACAGCACAACGATTTACGATTTCTCAGTGCCAAAGCTGCGATCGGCTGGCATGTGCTTTACAATACTACTTACACCAGCCAGTTATTTGATTTTGTCCAAGCTAACCTTAAATCTAAAGATGGCTGGTACAACGGCTTTTATGAGTCTCTACGTCAGCCGAATAAAACTCTTACCGCTAATAATAATGGTGTGATTCTAGAAAGTTTACTGTACAAGCAAGTTGGACAACCGCTCACCGTTTGGGCAGGAGTTAAAAGTCAGAAGTTAACCGAGAGGGCTATCAGAACACGATAACTTAAACTTACCTAAATCGGAGAGAAGGCTCCCGCCATAATCTCT